>NZ_JBMIOP010000282.1:0-4662 GCF_049197365.1 Mycobacterium sp. THU-M104 | reverse complement strand
GCAGCAGCCCGGATGGCGAAGCGGGCATCCACCACCCGGACCGACGGATCGTCGAGATGCTCGGCCAGCCATTCAACGGTGGCCAGGGCCTCAGGATGGCGGTAGGTCACGGTATCGGCCCTCGGCTTGTTCGCGCCGGTGCTCCGCGAGTGTCCGGTGGTGCTCCCCGGGCCGCCGCGCAGGGGTTCTCAGCCGGCGTCGGTCGAACCCGCTCGATGCCGGGCTGCGACAGAGCGACGGTAATGACCGCACCGGCACGATGCATGCGCGCCGCGCATTCCGGCCCGGCTGGTCCGGTTTGCCCGGTATCGAACACCGGGATCAGGGGCTTGGACACGCTGGTCTCCGGTCGATAGACACAACGGGTGGTGTTGGTAGGTTGCGCCAGTATTCGATGAATGTCAATATCTCGATATGCCAGGTTCTCGGAAGGCCCAGGTGGACACGGGTACGGCGCCGATAACGCCGAGACCCCAAGACGCAAGGACCTATCCGACGCTGGACGAAGCCATGTCCCGCGACGAGGCCGAACGGATCGCCAAGTTGTTCAAGGCCCTGGCCGACCCGACCCGAGTCCAACTCCTCGGGCTGCTCAGAACGAGACCCGGCGGGGAATGCGGCTACGACCTGACCGGCCCACTCGGTATCTCCCAACCGAGCGTGAGCTACCACGTCAAGATCCTGCACGAAGCCGGCCTGGTCACCAGGCAACGTCGCGGAAGCTGGGTCTTCTACCGCATCTGTGAAGAACGGCTGGCCGACATCCGCCGGGCGGCGGGACCCATCCCGCCGGACAGCGCCGGCTGAGGGAACAGCCCCGAGCGGGCTGTGTGCGCGGGGTTCAGGCAGGCCCGACCGGCCCGAGTCGAAGAAGTGCCCTGGTCGCCCGCAACCGGACGACACCGGATCCGCACGCGACATCCGGACGAATCACGCTGCGCCAGAAGGTGTCCGACTGCCTTGCGCACCCTCACCGGGCCAAAAAGTTCCGCGCGATCCGAAACTACCTATCCACCGTGGCCAAACACGGCCGGCAATGTCTTCGATGCCCTCGCCGTGCTCGCCGAGGGCCGACCATGGCTGCTCGCGTGGCCTGACCAGTTACCCCGCATGTTCATGCGAATGGCGTGCCGAAAGTTCGCTCAATTCGGTCAGATGCCGGTCAGCCAACTTATGATGATCCTGCAGCAGTCGCTCGGTCAGTTTGCGATGCTCATCCATATGCCGCGCAACCAATGACTCATATTCGCTGATGGACAAACCGCCCTGCTTAGCGACATCGCGATGCTCGGCCAGGTGCCGGTCCGTGAGGGCTCGCAGGTTAGCGAGGTGGCGGTCCGCCAACTCGCGATGTTCTCGCAGGTGAGCCTCGGCCATTTTCTCGTGCTCGGCCAGATGTGCCCGTAAGACCTCGGCGCTTTCCTTTGATGCGGACATGCGATGTACTCCTTTGGCTTGTGTTATTGATGTTAAACGAAAGTCGCGGGTCGTGGTGGGCGCCTTGCTGGCCTGAGCGGCTCCCCCCAATCGGATTGGCGATCGTCAGTGGCGAATGGCACCGCGGTGCGTGTGCTTCCCCCGAGATCGTGGAGGGTTTCTTAAGCCGCTTCTGGCTTCTGACAGTTTTCCCTGATCTCGTAGTTGACGGGCGATGGTCCGTCTGCGGCGCTGTGTCGACGCTGGTGGTTGTAGAAGGTGTAACACCAGTCGATGACCACCGCCTGAGCTTGAACAGTATCACGGAAGCGATTGCGGGACACCACTTCCCATTGCAGCGACGAGAAGAACGCCTCGGCCGCGGCGTTGTCGAAGCACGACCCGACCCGCCCCATGGATTGGCGGATCCCCAGCTCAGCACACAGCTTGGTGAACACCCTGGCGGTATAAGTGGCAGGTTCAAGGGGTCGGTGTGGAAAATGACCCGCTGCTCAAGTTCGTCGCGCCAGATCGCGTCGCGGCCACCACGGGCCACCACGGCCATCTTGATGGCCGCACAGGCCAGCTCGGCGTCTGGGTGCAGGCCCATTGCCGCGCCGAGCAGCCGCCGGCTGTACAGGTCGATCACAGTCGCCAAATACAGCTTCCCGGAGTCGGTAGGAATCTCCGTCATGTCACCGACCCATTTGCGGTTCGGTGCATCGGCGGTGAAGTCCCGTTTGACCAGGTCAGCGAACTTCGGTGCGGTCTTGTCCTGCTTGGTCAACCCGTTGCGGCGCTTCTTGGGACGCGCCACCAGCTGCCGGCGGCGCATCGAGTCGGCGACCGTGTTCACCGACACCGTCCAGCCCTTATCGCGCAGATCGTCGACCAATCGCGGGGAACCATGCAAGCCCTTGGCCTTAGCGAACGCCTCGGCGACCGCCACATCCAGCTCGGCGCGGCGCCGATCAGTGTCGGTGTGCAACCCGTCGGGGTCCTCGGCGCGGCCCAGCCACTAGTAGAACCACGCCAGGCTGACCCGCAGCACACGGCATCTCACAGCATGTGGCACACGATATTTGGTCCTCTGGTCAGCGATGAAACGTGCCGCGCTCACTTCGTCGCCTCCTTCACCCACAGGACCACTGATCGCTTGAGGACATCACGCTCCATCCGCAGCTCGGCGTTCTCCGCCCGCAAACGCGCCAGCTCAGCCAGATCGTCCTTGGACAACTCCCCACGACCCTCGCGCTGCTCCTGATCCTGGGCAACCCAGTTCCCCAAGGTGCCCGGATTCATGCCCAGATCGCGCGCCACCGCCGCGATCGGCTTACCCGTTTCCCGCACGATCCGCACAGCCCCATCCCGGAACTCACGGTCATACTTCTTCCGTTTCTCTGACATCGCTACCCCTTATAGCTGATGCCTCTACGGTCTCGGGGGAACCTCAGCGGGGGCCTCGTGGTTCCGGCGGCGTTCGGCACAGATTTGCGCCGCCCGGTGCTGGGCGCGGGTGTGGCGACGTTGGGGCATCATGGCGGGGCGCTGGCGCAATAGTCGGTTGTCGGGGTGGCCGGATACCGATGCGCGCGGCCGTGCCAGAGCGGACGCGAGCAATCCGTAGTCCCCGACTGCGACGTGAGCTCACCGGCTCTTGCCCAGCGCCGGATCGTCGTCACCTGCCAGCGTGTGCGCCGCCTCGAACAGCAACGCGTGCACGAACGACTGCGGCAGGTTGCCCCGCAGTTGGCGCCGGGCGACGTCGTACACCCGTGCGTACCGCAGTCACCGCTGGATACTTGGTTTGCCCACGCCCAGACGTTCGCGCTACGCACCGGACACGCGACCACGCTGGGCACACCGGCCGGCCCGGGGCGACAATACGTGTGATCGACGAGACCACGACTTCGTGAGGACGGCGGACTGTGAGCAATCTAGAGGGGATCGGCGTGCTGAAACTCGAATGCCCGCAAGGCCATCCCGTCGGCAGGATCCTCAGGGACGCCCCCCACCAGTCGGTCCAGTACGACCCGGGCGCCGCGGTGGGGCAACGCCGGTTCTGGCCGGACGAAGACGATCAGCCGCGCTTCGCCACGCACTGCCGATTCTGCGACAAGCCGGTGGGGGAGGCCGCGGCCACGTTGCAGTCCAAGCTGGCCGACCTGCTCAGCGACACCACCCGGGGCACCGCCGTCGCCACGTTGCCGTACCTGTAGGCGGTGCACCACCCCACGTACTGTAAGAGCTACAGTAGCCACTGTACGGCGCGCCGACGCAACGACGCGGGCACCGACGCGAGAGGAGTCCCGTGACGCAGCACCCCCCGACCCCGCACGGCAGCCCGCGCCCGCCCGAAGGGGATTGGCTGGGCACGCCGTACCTGTCCTTGCAGCGGCAGGGGCCGATCGCGGTGTGCACCATCGACCGCCCGGACGCGCGCAACGCCCTGACCCCGGCGGTGTACTTCGGAATCCGTTATGCCGTAGGCCGTCTCAACGCGGATCCGGATCTGGCCGGGCTGCTGATCACCGGAACCGGTGACGTCTTCGCGCCCGGCGGCGACATGGGCGGCGCAACCGGCGGCGCCGACGACTGGATCACCTTCGGCGCCGCGCTGGGCATGGACGTGACGCCGTTCGACGCGGTGCGCACCTCGGCCAAGCCGATCGTCTCGGCGGTGAACGGACTCTGCCAGGGCGGCGGCTTCCAGATCGCGCTGTGCAGCGACCTCTCGGTGGTCAGCGAGCGGGCGACCTTCCGCGTGCCCGAGTTGTTCCGCGGCTACGCCGACACCTACTACAGCCAGATGCTGGCGCGCCTGATCGGGCCGGTGCGCACCCGCGACCTGATGTTCACCGGACGGGTGCTGAGCGCGGCCGAGGCCTACGACTGGGGCCTGGTGAGCCGGGTCGTGCCGCATGAGAGCCTGCTCGCGAAGGCGCGCGACCTGCTGGCCCAGGTGTGCCGCACCGCCCCGCGGGCCCGCGGGGTCATCAAGTCCAGCATCGACAACTACCTGGGCCTGTACGACCGCATCGGCATGACCGCCAGCCTCGGCGACGCCGAGGCGCGGGAGGGTTTCCGCGCCTTCAAGGAGCGCCGCTCGCCGGACTGGGTGCATCCGCAGCTGCGCGCCGCGGGGCGCCTGTGAGGGCGCCGCTCATACCTTGCGCGCACGGTCCCGCCAATAGGGTTCGCGCAGAGCTGTTTTGAGGATCTTCCCGCTGGCGTTGCGGGGAAGCT
>NZ_JBMIOP010000247.1:0-7738 GCF_049197365.1 Mycobacterium sp. THU-M104 | reverse complement strand
CGCGCGGCGGTCACGAACACCGACCATCCGGGACGGGCGAGATCGCTCGCCTCGCGCGGCACGGCGATCGGCCCGACACCGTTCTCGAACCAGATCTTGCCGGGCCCCACATCGACGATCTGAAGGTAGTCCTCGACCCAGTCCGCGTCGTCGACATCGTCGGGATCGATGGCGGGCGCCCGACGGGTGACCTCATGCAGCAGCCCGCCCAGGCGATCGGCCGCCGGCAGATCACGCGCGGCCTCCCGCGCCTGCTCACCCGCTTGATCGGCAGATGCTGCGTCGACGTCGCCGCGCTCAGCGAGCCAGCGCATCAACTTGCCCGTGACCGTGCCGGCGGCCTTGAGCAGCTCCTCACCGGCGATCACCTTGCGCACCATGAAGTAGTCGAGGAACTCGCCGAGGTTCTCCGCGATCTTCTCCGGCCCGAACAAGCGGCAGAACGCGCCGTCCTCGTTCCTGGCGAACTCATCCTCCCAGCGCCGGTGCTCGTCGCCGGCCAGGGACTGGTAGGCGTACCCGTCCAGGCAGTCCCGCAGCAGCTCGACGACATCCTCATACCGGTGATACGTGCGCGCCGCGAGCCGCTCCCGTTGCGCCGCCAGGAACTGCGTGAGCACCTCGTCGATGGTCGTGTCACTTCGAACCGTCGCCACGGCGCCGAATCTAACGCATCCTCAGTACCAGACCTGGCTGGCGGCTCCTCAGGTTTTGGTGCACCACCCTGTGTGCGGCCAGCCTCGTCAAGCGGTCGCGGCCCCAGATCGCGGGGAGACGAGCCGGGGCTCGCAAGAAGCCGTAACCTCACCGGTATGTCTGCTGCTGACGAACTCCGCGACGACTACACCGGCCACGTCGACCCCGGTACCGCCGCCCGCCGCACCCTGCCGGGCGCCACCATCATCAAGGCATCGGTGGGCCCCATGGACAACAACGCCTACCTGGTGACGTGTTCGGCGACCGGGGAGACGCTGCTGATCGACGCCGCCAACGACGCCGACACGCTGCTGGAACTCATTCACCGCTACGCGCCCACGATCGCGCTGATCGTGACCAGCCATCAGCACCTCGACCACTGGCAGGCGCTGGAAGCGGTGGCCGAGGCGACCGGTGCACCGACCGCCGCCCACGAGATCGACGCGGCAGCGCTGCCGGTCAAACCGGACCGGTTGCTGGCCGGCGGCGACACCATCGAGATCGGCGAGCTGACGTTCGACGTCATCCACCTGCGCGGGCACACGCCCGGTTCGGTCGCACTGGCCCTCGACGGGCCGGCGACCGGCGGGGTCACCCAGCTGTTCACCGGCGACTGCCTCTTCCCGGGCGGCGTGGGCAAGACGTGGCAGGAGCACGATTTCGCCCAGCTGCTCGAGGACGTGACCACCCGGGTGTTCGAGGTGTATGACGACGCCACCGTGATCTACCCCGGTCACGGCGACGACACGGTGCTGGGTGCCGAACGGCCGCACCTGCACGAATGGCGCGAACGCGGCTTCTAGAGCCGGCGAACCGGTTACTCCGTGGTGTGCACGATCAGCACGTCGACGTTGGCCCGGCGCGAGACGTTGGCCGGCACCGAGCCCAGCAGCCGTCCCGCGATGGTGCTCAGGCCGACGTTGCCGACGACGAGCAGGTCGGCCTTCTCCTCCTCGGCCAGGTGCACCAGGGCGTCCACCGGGGCGCCGACGATCGCTCGCTCGTCGACGTTCTTGGCGCCGGCCGTGTGCGCCCGCTCCTTGGCGTCGCGCAGGATCGCATAGATCGGCGCGGTGCCGGAGACCTTGTAGCTTTCGGCGCCCAGGGCGTCGGCGGCCCGGGCGTCCTCCGGCTGGGGCAGATACGCCGACGCGATGATCAATGTGGCGTCGGCCCCCGCGAGTTGCGCCGCCCGGTCCACCGCGCGCATCGACGAATCCGAGCCGTCAGTTCCTACCACCACGACCTGATAGGCGCCCATTCACCCTCCCAATTCCGGTTGGTCAGCCAAATGACAGTAGCGCGTTTGCCCATGCCACAGAGAGAAGATTCGCGCGTGCGCGCGGCGCGGCGTGGCCGGCGTTTGCGGGTCCGCGCCACCGGTACCGCGGCGGCCGGCCCGGTACGCACCCGATGACCTGGCATCGAGCCGGGCCCTACAGTGAGAAGCGTCATGTCCATGCACACCCTTGAGCAGCGCATTCCGGAGACGCCCGGCGCCCAGGAGGCGCCGGCGCCCGGCTGGGCACGGGGCAGGTTGCTCGACCCGTGGATGGTCGCCGCGCTGGCCACCGCCATCAGCGCCGCCTGGGCGTCCCGGCCTTCGCTGTGGTTCGACGAGGGGGCGACGATCTCGGCGGCGGCGAACCGGACGCTGCCCGAGTTGTGGCGATTGCTGGGCCACATCGATGCCGTGCACGGCCTGTACTACCTGGTGATGCACGGCTGGTTCGCGATCTTTCCGCCCACCGAATTCTTCTCGCGGCTGCCCAGCGCGCTGGCTGTGGGCGCCGCCGCCGGCGGCGTCACGGTGTTCACCAGGCAGTTCACGCCTCGGGCGACCGCGGTGTGCGCCGGTGTCGTGTTCGCCATCCTGCCGCGCATCACCTGGGCGGGGATGGAAGCACGGTCCTATGCGTTCGCGGTCGCCGCGGCCATCTGGCTGACTGTGCTGCTCGTCGCCGCCGTCAGGAGCAACAGGGCGCGGTGGTGGGTGGGGTACGCGCTGGGCCTGGCGCTGTCGATCCTGCTGAGCCTCAACCTGGTCCTGTTGGTGACCGTGTATGCCGCGGCGCTGCCGTTGTTGGCCCCCAGAGGGTCCCGCACGTCGCCGGTGATTCGGTGGTCGGTCGCCACGACCGTCGCGGTGGGGGCGATGACGCCCTTCCTGGCGTTCGCCCACGGCCAGGTCTTCCAGGTCAACTGGCTCTTTCCGGTCAGCTGGCATTACGCCTTCGACATCGTGCAGCGGCAGTATTTCGACCACAGCGTTCCCTGCGCCGTTCTCACGGCCGTGCTGGTCGTCGCGGCGGTTGCGGCCCGATTGAGCGGCGTAGCCGCCCCGGCGGGCGCAACGCGCAACCTGCTGGCCCTGTGCGCGGCGTGGATCCTCGTCCCTACCGCCCTCGTCGTCCTGTACTCGGCCATCGTCGAACCGATCTACTTCCCGCGCTACCTGATCCTCAGCACACCCGCGGTGGCCGTCATCATGGCGGTCTGCATCACCACGATCGCCCGCGGCCCGTGGCCGACGGCCGGGGTGGTGCTGCTGTTCGCCGTCGCGGCGGTGCCGAACTACCTGTTCATCCAACGCTGGCCGTACGCCAAAGAGGGGTGGGACTACAGCCAGGTGGCCGATCTGATCGGCTCCCATGCCTCCCCGGGGGACTGCCTGCTCGTGGACAACACCGTGGGGTGGCGGCCCGGGCCGGCCCGCGCTCTGCTCGCCACGCGACCGGGGTCATTCCGGTCGCTGATCGACGTCGAACGCGGCGCGTACGGGCCCAAGGTGGGCTGGCTGTGGGACGGTCACGTCGCGGTGTGGCTCACGACGGCCAAGATCAACCAGTGCCCCACTATCTGGACCATCACCAACAAAGACGGCGCACTGCCGGATCACCAGGCCGGGTCGTCGTTGCCGCCGGGCACGTTCGGGCGCGCCCCGGCATATCGCTTCCCCGGCTATCTCGGCTTCCGCGTCGTCGAGCGCTGGCAGTTCCACTACTCGCAGGTGGTCAAGTCGACACGGTGACGCGGTTCGAGCGCTGAGGCCGACTCCTGGTCGCCGACACCGGTCGGCGCATCATGTGCGGCTCTCTTCGTCGCGGGTGTCGCGGCGCAGGCGCACCAACGCGTCGACGGCGTCGCGCTCGGCGCCGGGTACCGGCCGCCGGACCCGCTCGGCTTTCTGCACCACGAACTCCGTCAGGCCGGCGAGGTCGGCCACCACGTCATCCGGGGAGAACAACACCTCGGCATCCTGAGGCCCGCCGACTCCCTCGGTGAGATTGGTGGTGTCATGGGCCACGACGAGCAGGGTGCCACCGGGGGCAACCGCGGTAGCGGCGTTGCGCAGCGCGGACCGACGCGGGCCCTCCGCCAGCTGCAGATAAGCGACGATGACCGCGTCGAACGATCCGGCCGGCAGCGCCTCGTTCACCACGTCGGCCCGCTGGAAGTCGACCCGGTCGGCGACCCCGGCGCGGCTCGCCAACTGCGCGGCCCGTGCCAGTCCCCGCTCGGAGAAGTCGACACCGACGACGTGCCAGCCGCGGCCGGCCAACCAGATCGCGTTTCGGCCCTCACCGCAGCCCACATCCAGCGCGCGTCCCGGCGATGCCTCGGCGAGCTCAGCGGCGACGAACCTGTTCGGCTCGATCCCCCACAACAAGTCGGCCTCGCCGTAGCGGCTATCCCATGCCTGCGCATCCATACGCTGCTCCAATCCTGGTGCTCAGAGGACGGTGTCGGGTAGATGTGTCTCCACCCCGGCGACTCCGGATCGCCGTTGAACGGCGGCAACGCCCACCTGCGTCACGGGAGCGGCAGCGTGTCCATGGTGAACTCGGTGGCGGGCATCCCCCAAGACGCGGGCTTGCCGCCGGTCCGGAAGTACATTTCTTTGAACGCCATCTTCATCGCCCACGCCGCGTAACCCATCTTGAACACGCTGGTATTTCCGCCGTACCAGGTGTCGGAGTGGATGTAGAAGCCCTTGTGTCCGCCCATGTCGCCAAAGCAGATGACCTCAGGCCGATAGGATTCACCGACCTCGGCCCGCTCGAGACGCCCGACTTCGACGGCGATCTGGCGGGCCACGATCTCTGCCTGCTGGTGGCCGAGCGAACCGAGCTTGGGCACCGTCAGCGCTGCGGCGTCACCCACGGCGAAAACCTCGGGATGGTCGGAGTTGCGCATGTCGGTGCCGGTGAGCACGAAACCGTACTCGTCGGTGATCGCCAGATCCTTCAGAAACGCATGCGGCACCCAGTCGGGCATGAGGATCTTCAATTCGGCTTCCACGCTGTGGCCGTTGGCGAACTCGATGCCGTCGGCAGTGAGTCGCGAAACGTCCTGGGTGTCGGACAGGTATCCGAAACCCATGTCGGTGGCCAGACTCAGGAACTCCTTCACGATCTCTTCACCGGCGTCCTCGGCGATCGTTCCGCCCGGGGTGAACAACGTGATCTTGTGGGCGTCGCCCATCGAGTGCTCACCGAGCCAGTGCGCCATCGACAACGCCAACTCCAGCGGTGGCCCTTCGCAGGCGGCCTCGGCGACCGGCAGCCAGTCGGGCTTGTGCTCGAGGCCCTGGTGAAACCGGGCAGACCCGATCGCGATCGGGCCGCCCTTGTAAGCACCACCAAAAAGTTTGCGCCGCAGTTTATTACCGTAGTGTCCGCTGGAGACGGTGTCACCGAACTCGCCGAAACCCTCGATCCGGTCATAGGCCAGTTGGTTGCCCAGTGCCACCACGAGATAGTCGTAGGCGATTGTCTCGGGCGCCGAGCCGGCGCGATCGGCCGGAGTGAAAACCACCCGTTTGGCGTCGGGGTCGATGGCGGTGACCGAGGCGTTGATGAACGCGTTGCCGTCGCGGTCATGGAACTGGACGGTTTCCATGTGCATCGTCACCAGCGGATCGTGATCGGCGAACACCTCCATCGGAATGTTCGGCACGAAAATCAGGTACGGGTTGCGGTCGATCACCGTGATGTCGACCGCGTCGCCGCACTGTGCCCGGATAAAGCGTGCGGTGGTCAGCCCCGCGAAGCTGCTGCCCAGGATCACCACCCGAGGACGCGCACGGCTCACGGCGCCACCGCCCCTGCGGTGCTGTCGTCTGTGACGTCCGGAGTTGGCGTCACGGTCTCAGGCATGTGCATCATGTTCCGAATCCTCAATGTTCACTGATGGCATCGACGGCTCCTCAATGCCGGACGCCCGAAGCGACTCGTCCGGCACGCATTTCATCTGTGTGTGGGCTAAACGCCGCAGCCGGAAGCCCGCTCGGTGGTAGTGGGGATGCCGAGTCGATGCAGTAGCACACTGGTGGGGCACCAGCCCACGGCCGCATCGAGCAGCAGGTTGGCTCCCACGAAACCGGTGAGGATCCTCCACCGGGCCGAATATTTGCGCCCCAGAGCCAGCGTCGCCAGCACCATGGCACCCGCCAACAGGTTGATGATGCGCTCCAGTGGCCAACCTTGTGGCCGGGGCATCCCGAACGCTCCCCGCTCGATCGGTGCTGTGCGTTGGTCGATCTGCATCACAACCTCACTCCTCCCGAGTCGACATCACCAACGGGTGATCCGAATTACCCAACTACCGCCATCGGCATACCCACGCGAGTAGGAAGCAAACCCCAGCCAGCCCCTGTGTCAGCCGCCAATGCGGGCTGAGGACCAGCTAGCAGATCCTCCGAGGGGAGATCTCGCGGAGAAAATGCACACGCGTCAAGCTTTGCTCTCCAGGTTTTTCACCGCGGCGGGATCGTTGTCGGTGAGTCCGACTCTGGCCGCACCGCCGGGTGAGCCGAGTTCTGCGAAGAAGTCGGCGTTGAACTGGATGTAGTCGGTCCACTCCTCTGGCACATCTTCTTCGGTATGGATGGCCTCGACCGGGCATACCGGCTCGCAGGCACCGCAGTCGATACATTCGTCGGGCTGGATGTAGAGCATCCGGGTCCCCTCATAGATACAGTCGACCGGACATTCGTCGATGCACGATTTGTCCTTGACGTCGACACAGGGTTCGGCGATCACATAGGTCACAAACATCTCCTAACTCGTTGATTCCCAGGACATCCAACGCGGATGCGTTGATGTTCGCAGGTCAGCTGTGGGCAGCCCGCAGTAGTTCATCGAGGGTCGCGAGCTTGACGCGGGGCCGCCCGAGCGGCTCCACGGCCGAGCGCTCGTAGTCATCGATAAGCTGCCAATGCGCACGGGTGACCAGCTCGGGCCGTCACGTGAGGTGCAGGCCGCATTCGGTCTTATTGAATCCCGCAAACCGACCGCTGCGCTTGTCTTCTCCCGGAGCCGGTTTGGTGGTGTTGGGCGCGCACCCGATCGACGGGTAGCCTTCGTCAACCAGCGGATTGACCAGCACGTTGCGCTCTGTGATGTAGTCGGTCATATCTTGGTCGGACCATGCGGCCAGCGGGTTGACCTTCACCAACTTGAACTTTTCGTCGAAGCTGATCAGCGGGGCGTCTGAGCGGGTCGACGCATCGCTGCGGCGCAGCCCGGTCACCCACGCGCGATACTCGGGCAGTGCTTTGGCCAGCGGGACGACCTTGCGCAGCCGGCAGCACTCGTCGGGGTCGGTGTGGCACAGGCTCGTGCCCAGCGCCAACACCGAAGGCTCGGGGGTGATGGTCACCATGCGGATGTCGTAGGTCGCCGCGACCGCATCGCGCATGCCGATGGTCTCGGGGAATTCGTTGCCGGTGTCGATGAACATCACCGGCACGCCCGGGCGCACCGTAGCCGCCAGATCAATGAGGACGGCGTCTTGCATGTTGGAGGCGACCACGTATTTGTCGGGGAATGTTTGGTCGGTCCAGCGCAGCAGGTCGGTGGCGCCGGCGCCGTCGAGTTCGGCGGCGCCCCGCGCGGCGAGCTCTCGAAGTTCGGCCTCGGTCACCGGGTCATCCGTTGCACTCATCTGATACTCCTGTCCTCATCGAAGATCATCCTCTTCGGCGCGCAACGCCCAGTTCGCGAAACGCTCGCCGGGATCACGCTTGGTGACGAAGTTG
>NZ_JBMIOP010000234.1:0-1218 GCF_049197365.1 Mycobacterium sp. THU-M104 | reverse complement strand
GTTCGCGTTCCAGATCTTCGTAGGGCCTGCCCGAGATGTCGACGGTGACCTGGGCGATGGTGCCGCCGGTGAAGGTGAACGGCGCCTTGTAGCGGCTCGACACCCCGGATCCGCCGTTGCGCCCGACGGTGATGCCGGCCCCTGCCAACCCGAATGTCCCCGGATGGCTCGCCACATCCGCGAGCGAGCCCACGACGGTGTCGTCGATGAACAGCGTGGCGTCGCCGAGCGGGGTGTGGCTGTTCGCCACGGTTCCCGTCCGCGCGTAGCGCACGCCGAACACGTGCCTGCCCAGTGGGACCGCCCCGGAGGACGAAACCTCTTGCTGGCGCTCACCGAGGAAGTTGTAGACGTAGTGCAGCCGTCCGTCCTGGATGAACAGCACGTGCCCGCCGTGGGCCCCACCCTGCTTGAACAGCACGCCCTCGGCGCCGGTGGTGTCCACCGTCACGTCGGCCAGCACGGCGAAGGAGCGGCCGCGAAGCTCGGCGGCCGCGCCGATGCCGACGTCCGCGCAACCGGGATAGTAGACGTAGGTCTCCCGTTCGCCGACCAGGTAGGGCCGCGAGCGCATCATCGTCTCGATGATGTTCAGGTCGGCCAGCGGCAGGCCGTTGTACTTCGCGGCCTCGGAGAACCACAGCGCCTTGAGTTCTTCGAGCTTGCCGGGGTGTGCGGCGGCCAGGTCGTGGCACTGGCTGCGGTCGGCCTCGATGTGGTAGAGCTCCCAGCGGTCGGTGTCGAAGTGCGACCAGCCCGCCGGTGCGGCCGGGTGCACGGTGTTGGCGAACCAGCCGTCGTGCCAGATGCCGCGAGTGCCGAGCATGGTGTAGAACTGCGTGTGCTTGCCGGTGTCAGCGCCCGGATCCTCAAGTGCCGCTTTAAAGCTCACGCCGTCCAACGGCTTCTGCACGATGCCCTTGACGGTCTCGGGCGGTGCGATCCCCAGCAGGTCGTAGACGGTCGGCGTGACGTCGCAGACGTTGACGTAGTTGTCGCGGATCTCCCCGTGCGCCGCGATCCCGTCGGGCCAGGAGACGATGGCCGCGTCGGCGACGCCGCCCTCGTGGGATGCGTAGCGCTTGTAGAGCTTGTAAGGCGTGTTGAAGGCCATCGCCCAGCCGATCGGGTAGTGGTTGTAGGTCTCCGGTCCGCCCAGGCGGTCGAAGAGCTTCATGCTCTCCTCGACGGTGTCGATGTACCCGTTGAAGAACTTGC
>NZ_JBMIOP010000136.1:0-14290 GCF_049197365.1 Mycobacterium sp. THU-M104 | reverse complement strand
GGTGCCGACATCCACGAGATCGACAACAGCGCCTCGCGTTGCGGCCGGCTGCTCGACGAGGTCGCCGGTGACGCCGAGGCGGTCGCCGAGCGGCGCGACGAGATCATCGCGGCGATGGCCAAGACCGCCAAGCCGTACTTCGGCGACGTCGTCGACATGACCTACCTGCAGTGGCTGCGGCGCTACGTCGAGCTGGCGATCGGCGACGGCGACTCGACCGCCGACACCGCCGCACCGGGCAGCCCGTGGCTGGCCGACACCTGGCGCGACCGGTTCGAGCAGATGCTGCAGCGCGCCGAGGCGCGGCTGCATCCGCGGGATCACGGCGCCATCGAGACCTTGTTCGCCGACCCGGCGCTGCTGGAGACCCCGGAGGCGGCGATCGACCTGCTGCTCGCCGGCTACCCCGACGCGGCCACCGTTCAGCTGCATCCGGCGGATTTACCGTTCTTCGTCACCCTGTGCAAGACACCGGGCAAACCGGTCAACTTCGTCCCCGTCATCGACAAGGACGTGCGGCGCTGGTGGCGCAGCGACTCGCTGTGGCAGGCGCACGACGCCCGCTATGACGCCGACCAGGTGTGCATCATCCCGGGTATCGCGGCGGTCGCCGGCATCACCCGGCTGGACGAGCCCGTCGGGGAGTTACTGGACCGCTTCGAGCAGGCCGCCGTCGACGAGATGCTTGCGGCGGGGGCGGAGCCGCAGGCCGTCACGTCGCGCCGGCTGGGCCGCCCCGACGTGACCGGTCCGCTGGCCACCGTCCTGGACGCGCCGGACGTGCTGTGGGCCGGGCGCATCGTCGCCAACCCGGTGCACCGCATCGCCGAGCCATGCGACTGGCAGGTGCACGACGGGCCCGAGAGCCGCTGCGCCACCAACTCCTCTACCGGAGCCCGGCTGCAGCCGGACGGCGCCGGGCGGGTTGTGCTGAGCGTCCCGGTGTCCGGCTTCTGGGTTGACATCCCATTCACCTTGCCCGCCAACACTGTTGACGGTGGCGCCCCGGTGGTGTCCACGGCCGACGCCAGCCAGGCCATGCGTGCGGTGCTGGCGATCGCCGCCGGCGTGGACGGGCCGGAGTTCTTGCCCTCCGTTGTCGACGGCACGGCCACGGTGCAGGTGGACTGGGACCCCGAGCGGGTCGCCGATCACACCGGGGTCACGGCGACCTTTGGTGAGCCGCTGGCTCCTAGCCTCACGACCGTGCCCGACGCGCTGGTGGGGCCGTGCTGGCCGGCGGTTTTCGCGGTGATCGGCGCCGCAGTGACCGACGCCGGTGTCCCCGTTGTCGAGGGGCTGCTGAGCCTGGTGCACCTGGACCACGCCGTCCGTGTGGTCGGTTCGCTGCCCGCGACCCCGGCTCAACTGATGGTCACCGCGACGGCGTCAACGGCCGCCGACACCGACATGGGGCGCGTCGTCCCGGTCTCGGTCACCATCGCCGGAGCCGACGGCGCCCCGATCGCCCACCTCGAGGAGCGGTTCGCGATCCTCGGGCGCACCGGGGCCGGCGAACTCACCGACCCGGCCCGGGCCGGTGGCGCGGTGTCGGAGAACGCCACCGACACGCCGCGCCGGCGCCGGCGCGACGTCACGCTGAGCGCACCGATTGACCTGCGCCCGTTCGCGATGGTGTCCGGCGACCACAACCCCATCCACACCGACCGTGCTGCCGCGCTGCTCGCGGGATTGGCGGGACCTGACGGTGAAGGTGGGCCCATCGTGCACGGCATGTGGCTCTCGGCCGCCGCGCAGCACACGGTGACTGCCACCGACGGGCAGGCCCGTCCGCCGGCTCGGCTCCTCGGCTGGACCGCGCGCTTCCTGGGCATGGTCCGACCCGGCGACGCGGTCGACTTCCGCGTCGACCGCGTGGGCATCGACCAGGGCGCCGAGATCGTGGAGGTCGCCGCCCGCGTCGGCTCGGATCTGGTGATGTCTGCGACCGCACGACTGGCCGCCCCCAAGACGGTCTACGCGTTCCCCGGCCAGGGCATCCAGCACAAGGGAATGGGCATGGAAGTCCGGGCTCGCTCCAAAGCGGCCCGCGCGGTGTGGGACAAGGCCGACAAGTTCACCCGCGACGTCCTGGGCTTCTCGGTGCTGAGTCTGGTGCGCGACAACCCGACGAGCATCATCGCCAGCGGCGTGCACTACCACCACCCCGACGGGGTGCTGTATCTGACGCAGTTCACCCAGGTCGCCATGGCGACGGTGGCCACCGCGCAGGTGGCTGAGATGCGTGAGCAGGGCGCTTTCGTCGAGGGCGCGATCGCCTGCGGCCACTCCGTCGGCGAGTACACCGCGCTGGCCTGCGTCACCGGCGTCTACGAGCTGGAAGCGTTGCTGGAGATGGTGTTTCATCGCGGCTCGAAGATGCACGACATCGTGCCGCGCGATGAGCTGGGCCGCTCCAACTACCGGTTGGCGGCCATCCGGCCCTCCCAGATCGACCTGCCCGACGACGAGGTGCGCGCGTTCGTCGCTGATATTGCGGCGAATACCGGTGAGTTTCTCGAGATCGTCAACTTCAACCTGCGCGGCTCGCAGTACGCGATCGCCGGCACCGTGCGCGGCCTCGAGGCGCTGGAGGCCGAGGTGGAGCGGCGCCGCGAGATCACCGGCGGCAAGCGGTCGTTCATTCTGGTGCCCGGCATCGACGTGCCGTTCCACTCCCGGGTGCTGCGGGTCGGGGTGGCCGACTTCCGCCGCTCGCTGGAGCGGGTCATGCCCCGGGACACAGATCCCGACGTGATCATCGGGCGTTACATCCCCAACCTGGTGCCCCGGCCGTTCACGCTCGATCGCGATTTCGTGCAGGAGATCCGCGATCTGGTGCCCGCCGAGCCGCTCGACGAGATCCTTGCCGACTACGACACCTGGCGTAACGAGAAGCCGCGCGAGTTGGCTCGCAAGATCGTCATCGAGCTGCTGGCATGGCAGTTCGCCAGCCCGGTCCGCTGGATCGAGACGCAGGACCTGCTGTTCACCGAAGAAGCCGCCGGCGGCCTCGGTGTCGAGCGATTCGTCGAGATCGGCGTGAAGTCCGCGCCGACCGTCGCCGGCCTGGCCGCCAACACTCTCAAGCTGTCCGAATACGCCCACAGCACAGTCGAAGTGCTCAACGCCGAGCGTGACGCCGCGGTGCTGTTCGCCACCGACACCGACCCCGAACCGGTGCCCGACGACGCGCCGGAGCCGGTGACCGAGCCCGCGGTCGCCGCGGACGCGGCACCGGCGGCCCCCGCAGCGCCGCCGCGCGCACCCTCGGGCGGGGTCCGCCCGGACGACATCGTGTTCGACGCCGCCGATGCCACGCTGGCGCTGATTGCGCTGTCGGCCAAGATGCGCATCGACCAGATCGAGGAGCTCGACTCCATCGAGTCCATCACCGACGGGGCGTCGTCGCGGCGCAACCAGCTGCTGGTGGACCTGGGTTCGGAGCTCAACCTGGGGGCCATCGACGGTGCCGCCGAGGCCGACCTGGCGGGGTTGCGCGCGCAGGTGACCAAGTTGGCGCGCACCTACAAGCCCTATGGCCCGGTACTCTCCGATGCGATCAACGACCAGCTGCGGACGATTCTGGGGCCCGCGGGCAAGCGGCCGGGCGCGATCGCCGAGCGGGTCACGAAGACCTGGGGGCTCGGCGATGGCTGGGCCAAGCACGTCACGGTCGAGGTCGCGCTGGGCACGCGTGAGGGCACCAGCGTCCGCGGCGGTGCCATGGGTCACCTGCACGAGGGTGCCTTGGTCGACGCCGTCGCGGTCGACAAGGTGATCGACGCCGCGGTCGCGGCCGTTGCCGCGCGCCGGGGCCTTACGGTCGCGCTGCCGTCGGCCGGCGGTGGTGGCGGGGCGACCGTCGACGCGGCCGCGCTGAGCGAGTTCACCGAGCAGATCACCGGCCGCGACGGCGTGCTGGCCGCGGCGGCCCGTCTGGTGCTGGGCCAGTTGGGCCACGACGAGCCGGTCAGCGCGATGCCGGCCGCCACCGACGCCGACCTCATCGACCTCGTCACCGCCGAACTGGGCGCGGACTGGCCGCGTCTGGTGACCCCGGTGTTCGACGCCCGCAAGGCCGTCGTCTTCGACGACCGCTGGGCCGGCGCGCGTGAGGATCTGGTCAAGCTGTGGCTGGCCGACGAGGCCGAGATCGACGCGAACTGGCCGCGCCTGTCGGAAAGGTTCGAGGGCGCCGGACATGTCGTCGCCACCCAGGCCACCTGGTGGCAGGGCAAGGCGCTGGCCGCCGGCCGTCAGATCCACGCAGCGCTGTACGGCCGCATCGCCGCCGGGGCCGAGAACCCGGAGCCGGGTCGCTACAGCGGTGAAGTCGCCGTGGTGACCGGCGCGTCGAAGGGGTCGATCGCCGCGTCGGTGACCGCGCGCCTGCTCGACGGCGGTGCCACGGTCATCGCGACGACGTCCAGGCTCGACGAGGAACGGCTGGCGTTCTACCGGGGGCTCTACCGCGACCACGCCCGCTACGGTGCGGCGCTGTGGGTGGTCGCGGCCAACATGGGGTCCTACGCCGACATCGACGCGCTGGTCGAGTGGGTCGGTACCGAGCAGACGGAAAGCCTTGGGCCGCAGTCGATTCACGTCAAGGACGCGCAGACCCCGACGCTGCTGTTCCCGTTCGCGGCGCCGCGGGTGGCCGGTGACCTGTCCGAGGCCGGTGCGCGCTCGGAGATGGAGATGAAGGTGCTGCTGTGGGCGGTGCAGCGGCTGATCGGCGGGCTGTCGAAGATCGGCGCCGAGCGTGACATCGCGTCGCGGCTGCACGTGGTGCTGCCCGGCTCACCCAACCGCGGCATGTTCGGCGGCGACGGCGCCTACGGCGAAGCCAAGTCCGCGCTGGACGCCGTGGTGTCGCGGTGGCACGC
The DNA here is from genome assembly GCF_049197365.1 of Mycobacterium sp. THU-M104. NCBI lineage: Bacteria > Bacillati > Actinomycetota > Actinomycetes > Mycobacteriales > Mycobacteriaceae > Mycobacterium > Mycobacterium sp. THU-M104. Next base: position 9,401 of record NZ_JBMIOP010000136.1, on the reverse strand, counting down.
GGAGTCGTCGTGGTCGCAGCGCGTCAGCCTGGCGCACGCGCTGATCGGCTGGACCCGCGGCACCGGGTTGATGGGCCACAACGACGCCATCGTCAGCGCGGTCGAGGAGGCCGGCGTCACCACCTACTCGACCGACGAGATGGCCGCGATGCTGCTGGACCTGTGCGACGTGGAATCCAAGGTGGCTGCTGCGCATTCGCCGATGAACGTCGATTTGACGGGTGGGCTCGGCGAGGCGGAGCTGGACATGGCCGAACTGGCCGCCAAGGCGCGCGCGCAGGCCGCGCCGTCCGAGGAGGCCGAGACCGACGAGGCCGCGCCCATCATTGCCGCGCTGCCGTCCCCGCCGCGCGGATTCACCCCGGCGCCACCCCCGGACTGGGATGACCTCGACGTCGACCCGGCCGACCTGGTGGTGATCGTCGGCGGCGCCGAGTTGGGCCCGTACGGCTCCTCGCGCACCCGCTTCGAGATGGAGGTGGAGGGCGAGCTGTCGGCGGCCGGCGTCCTCGAACTGGCCTGGACGACGGGCTTGATCCGCTGGGACGACGACCCCCAACCGGGGTGGTACGACACCCAATCCGGGGAGCTGGTCGACGAGGCCGAACTCGTCGAGCGCTACCACGACACCGTCGTACAGCGCTGCGGCATCCGCGAGTTCGTCGACGACGGCGCGATCGACCCCGACCACGCCTCGCCGCTGCTGGTGTCGGTGTTCTTGGACAAGGACTTCTCGTTCGTCGTGTCCTCGGAGACCGACGCACGCGCCTTCGCCGAGTACGACCCCGAGCACACGGTCGTCCGGCCCGTTCCCGACTCCACCGACTGGCAGGTGATCCGCAAGGCGGGCACCGAGATTCGGGTCCCGCGAAAGACCAAGCTGTCGCGGACCGTCGGCGCGCAGATCCCGACCGGCTTCGATCCGACGGTGTGGGGGATCAGCCCCGACATGGCCAGTTCCATCGACCGGGTGGCGCTGTGGAACATCGTCGCAACAGTCGACGCGTTCCTGAGCGCCGGGTTCACTCCGGCCGAAGTCATGCGCTACGTGCACCCCAGCCTGGTGGCCAGCACCCAGGGCACCGGCATGGGCGGCATGACGTCGATGCAGACGATGTACCACGGCAATCTGCTGGGGCGGAGCAAGCCGAACGACATCTTGCAGGAAGTTCTGCCGAATGTTGTCGCCGCACACGTGGTTCAGTCCTATGTCGGCAGTTACGGCGCGATGATCCATCCGGTGGCCGCGTGCGCAACGGCCGCGGTTTCGGTCGAGGAGGGCGTCGACAAGATTCGGCTGGGCAAGGCCGAACTGGTGGTGACCGGCGGGTTGGACGACCTGACGTTGGAGGCCATCATCGGCTTCGGCGACATGGCGGCTACCGCCGACACCGCGATGATGCGTGCCCGCGGCATCGCCGACTCGAAGTTCTCCCGCCCCAACGACCGGCGGCGATTGGGCTTCGTGGAAGCCCAGGGCGGCGGGACCATCCTGCTGGCCCGCGGCGACCTGGCCCTGAAGATGGGGCTGCCGGTACTGGCGGTGGTGGCCTACGCGCAGTCGTTCGGCGACGGTGTGCACACCTCGATCCCGGCGCCGGGGCTGGGCGCGCTGGGCGCGGGCCGCGGCGGCAAGGACTCGCCGCTGGCCCGGGCGCTGGCCAAGCTCGGTGTGGGTGCCGACGACGTCGCGGTGATCTCCAAACACGACACCTCGACGCTGGCCAACGACCCCAACGAGACCGAGTTGCACGAGCGGCTGGCGGACTCGCTGGGCCGCTCACCGGGCGCCCCGCTGTTCGTCGTGTCGCAGAAGAGCCTGACCGGGCACGCCAAGGGCGGTGCGGCCGTGTTCCAGATGATAGGCCTGTGCCAGGTGCTGCGCGACCAGGTGATCCCGCCCAACCGCAGCCTGGACTGCGTCGACGAGGAGCTCGCCGGCTCCGCGCATTTCGTGTGGGCGCGCGACACGCTGCGGCTCGGCGAGAGGTTCCCACTCAAAGCGGGGCTGCTGACCAGCCTCGGCTTCGGGCACGTCTCCGGGCTGGTGGCGCTGGTGCACCCGCAGGCGTTCATCGCGTCGCTGGATCCCGGGCAGCGCGCCGACTACCAGCGTCGCGCGGACGCGCGCCTGCTGGCCGGTCAGCGCCGGCTGGTCTCGGCCATCGCTGGTGGCGAGCCGATGTACCAGCGGCCGCCGGACCGCCGCTTCGACCACCACACGCCGGAAAAGTGCCAGGAGGCGGCGATGCTGCTGGATCCGGCCTCCCGGCTGGGCGAGGACGGGGCGTACCAGGTGTCCGCGGAATGACCGGGCCCATCCGTTAGCCTGGCGACCCATGGGCATCGTCGGAGTGGGGATCGACCTGGTTTCCATTCCTGATTTCGCGGAGCAGGTCGATCAGCCCGGAACGATCTTCTCGGAGACCTTCACCCCCGGTGAGCGCCGCGACGCCTCGGACAAGAGTTCGTCGGCGGCGCGGCACCTGGCGGCCCGCTGGGCCGCGAAGGAGGCGGTGATCAAGGCCTGGTCGGGGTCGCGGTTCGCGCAGCGGCCGGTGTTGCCCGAGGCCATCCACCGCGACATCGAGGTGGTCACCGACATGTGGGGGCGGCCGCGGGTCCGGTTGAGCGGCGACATCGCCAAGCACTTGGCCGACGTGACGATCCACGTGTCGCTGACCCACGAGGGCGACACTGCGGCCGCGGTCGCCATCCTGGAGGTGCCGTAGCCCCGGCGAGCAGACGCAAAAGCGCCGCGACACGCCGGGAACGAGGGGCCTTTGCTTCTGCTCGCGGACAAGCTCGCGGACAAGCTCGCGAAATAACTCGCGGAAAACGGGGAGACGAGGAAAGGGGAGACCATGGGTGATCTGGTTCAGCGCGTGCGCGACGTGTTGCCGTCGGTGCGACGCGACCTGGAGGACCTGGTGCGCATCGAATCGGTGTGGGCCGACCCCGACCGCCGGCCCGAGGTGCACCGCAGCGCCCAAGCAGTCGCAGATCTGTTGTTGCAGGCCGGTTTCGGCGACGTGCGCATCGTCAGCGAGGGCGGCGCGCCGGCGGTGATCGCCCGGCATCCGGCGCCGGCAGGCGCCCCCACCGTGCTGCTCTACGCCCACCACGACGTGCAACCCGAGGGCGATCGCAGCCAGTGGATCTCGCCGCCGTTCGAGCCGACCGAGCGCGACGGCCGGCTCTACGGGCGCGGCAGCGCCGACGACAAGGCCGGGATTGCGACACATCTGGCGGCGTTCAGGGCCCACGGCGGGCAGCCGCCGGTGGGGGTGACGGTCTTCGTCGAGGGCGAAGAGGAATCCGGGTCGCCGTCACTGGGCGCGATGCTGGCCGCCCACCGCGAGAGGCTGGCCGCCGACGTGATCGTCATCGCCGATTCGGACAACTGGAGCACCGACGTCCCGTCGCTGACGGTGTCGCTGCGTGGCCTGGCCGACTGCGTGGTCGAGGTGGCCACGCTCGACCACGGTCTGCACTCGGGGCTGTGGGGCGGAGTGATACCCGACGCGCTCAGCGTGCTGGTGCGGCTGCTGGCCGGCCTGCACGACGACGACGGCAACGTGGCCGTGGCCGGGTTGCACGAGACCGACCCCAAAACTGGCGGAGCAGGCCGGAACTATCCCGAATATCCGGCCGAGCGCGTCCGCGCCGACTCCGGCCTGCTCGACGGCGTGTCCGAGATCGGCACGGGCTCGGTGCCGCAGCGGATGTGGGCCAAACCGGCGATCACGGTGATCGGCATCGACACCACGCCGGTGGCCGCCGCCTCCAACACGCTGATCCCGCGGGCCCGGGCCAAGATCAGCATGCGTGTCGCCCCCGGCGGCGATGCCGCGGCACACCTCGACGCGTTGACCGCGCACCTGAAACGGCACGCGCCGTGGGGCGCGCACGTCCGCGTCACGGCCGGCGATGTGGGTCAGCCCTACGCGATCGACGCCACCGGCCCGGTCTATGACGCCGCGCGGTCGGCGTTCCGGCGGGCCTGGGGCGCCGAACCGATCGACATGGGCATGGGCGGCTCGATTCCCTTCATCGCCGAGTTCGCCGCGGCGTTCCCGCAGGCCAAGATTCTGGTGACCGGTGTCGAGGATCCCGGCACCCAGGCCCACAGCATCAACGAGAGCCTGCATCTGGGTGTGCTGGAACGCGCGGCGATCGCCGAGGCGCTGCTGCTGGCGAACCTGGCCTGATCAGACCGACAGGTCGCGGCGCAGCTTGGCGACGTGTCCGGTGGCCTTCACGTTGTACTGGGCGACGGCGATCTTCCCCTTTTCGTCGACGACGAAGGTGGACCGGATCACGCCCTGGACGGTCTTGCCATACATCTGCTTCTCGCCGTAGGCGCCCCAAGCCGTCAGCACCGTGCGGTCGGGATCGGACAGCAGCGGGAAAGTCAGTTTCTCGGCGTCCCGGAACTTCGCCAGCTTCTCCGGCTTGTCGGGGGAGATCCCGATGACGTCGAGGCCGGCGTCGTTGAGCTCGCGCAGGCTGTCACGGAAGTCGCAGGCTTGTTTGGTGCATCCCGGTGTGGAGGCGGCCGGATAGAAGTACACGACGACGCGGCGTCCCTGGTAGTCGGCCAGCGACACCGTGTTGCCGTCGGCGTCGGGCAGTCTGAAGGCGGGCGCTTTGTCACCCGGCGCCAGTCGCGTGGTCTCGGTCAAGGTTCGTCCCCTTCTCTTCACCGCCGCGTCGGCATCGGCGCCGGCTGTTCTAGGGTAGTGCCGGCGGGTGCATCACCCGGAGAGTGGGCGACTTGGAGGACAAAGACGTGGCCGATCGCGATCCCGAGATCATCAAGCAGGAGATCGACCGCGCCCGCGACCAGCTCGCGGTCACCGTCGATACGCTCGCCGTGCGCGCCAACCCCCGTCGCCTCGCCGACGAGATCAAGGGCCGAGCGGTCGAATTCGTCAAGAAGCCGGTGGTGATGGCGTCTTTGGCCGGTGTGGGGGTTCTGGTCATCGTGGTGGCAGTGGGCCGGATCCGCAATCGGTGACCTGGCGTCGGACCCTGGCGTCGCAACTAGGCCTCGTTGCCTTCGGGTTGGCCGGCGCACGATGCATCGCGAAGGTGCCGCCGCGAATCCGCGAGTTCGCTGACTTCTTCCTGAGCCTGATGGTCCGTGCCGTTCGGCGGGACTGTGGGACGATCCGATGCTGGCCCGCGGGTTCGATCGCGCCGCTCCATGCGGGCGTGTACGAGCATGATTGCGGCTGCCAGCCCGACCAGCGCGGCCACAGTGAAGCCTGACGCAGGGTTGATCTCCTTGCCGACGGTGACCGCCGCGATGGTCAGGGCGAGGAAGCCAAAGGCCGTTCGCAGCAAGCTGGGGTCGACTCTCGCGTGCAGGTGGGCACCAATCTGTCCACCGATCACCGTGACCACGGTGAACGCGGTGGCCAGCTTTGCGTCGATATGGACGTGTGCCAGATAACCGCCGAGGCCGGCGAACGAGTTCAGGGTGACGACGAGCAGCGAAGTACCGACGGCGTAGGTGATGGAAACCCCGCCGACCAGAGTGAGGAAAGGTACGACGAATACGCCGCCGCCCGCCCCGACCAGGCCGGACACCAATCCGATGGCCAGCCCGCCGAGGATGAGTATGACCATCGGTAGCGGCCGGTGGCCCTCGCCGTCGACGATTCTCTTGCGCGGGCGCAGCATCGCGGCACCGGTGACGATCACCATCCCGGCGAATCCGATCAACAGAATCTCGCCGCTGAAAAAGTGGGCCAGCAAGCCGCCGATGTAGGCGCCGACGAATCCGGCTCCACCGAGCAGCGTCCCGGTTCGCCATTGGATGCGGCCGGCCCGCAGGAACGGGATGATGGTGACGGCGCTCGTCACCGCCACGACAAGGTGCGCCGTGGCGATGGCTTGCTTGGGGTCCATCCCGGCGACATAGGCCAGCAGCGGGACCGACATGACGGTTCCGCCGCTGCCGAGTATGCCGACCACGATGCCGACGACAAGGGCGAGGACCAGGGTCAGCTCGAACATGCTCAGATCTCTCACTTTCACGTGTCAATTCGAAGGGCTCAGGGCTCAGGGCTCGCGGCACGATGCCGGCCCGGTTCATCAGGTTGTGGTGGCAGCAAGGCCTTCGTTGTTTCGCGCGTTGTTTCGCGCGTTGTTTCGCCCACTTGCACTCTGAGCCGCGGCTCCGGGTCGCAACGATGCGCCAACTGACCGCCAAAGCCCACATCGGAGAGCAGAACTCAGCGGGATCGGCGGGCGGTTTGTGGCCGGCGGACGCCCACGACGGTTGCTGATATGCCGCCGCGAAGGGGAGCGCGGGCGACCGTCGGAAGCCAAGACCCGCGACGTCTCCCTCCGGCATTTGAGGGCCATTCGAGTTCCTCCGCGTCAGGTCCGGCTCCACCAAAGGGGAACCGGACACCGGTCTGTTCCCAGGAACCATTGGCCGTCTGTACAAGACGCGCAATTACGGCGGGTCCCACCGCCACCGTGTGTCCAGCGTGTGGAGGACGAGCATTCCGACGCCGCGACACTACGAGGATGGACTCAATCAACCTCACTCGCGGGGATCCGGCAACTCGAAACGCCGAAGCACAGGTGATTGCCAGCTGACTTTGACACTGCGAACAGCCGGTTCGGGATCCGTCATGGATCCCACGCCGATTCGACGCGCGTTCTCGCATCCTGCGTCCGGCGGACCATCCACCAGGCTGCAGTGCCTCGTCTGGTGCGCACCGGCCACCAATCGGTCTCACTCGTAGGTGGCGTTCAACCAATCGAGATCCTCGTCCCAGTCAGCGATCGCTTCGGAGTAGTCGGCATCTCGTCGGGCCCGTTCGCTGAGGCGCCGAGACTGCGGTGGCGGCGACGTCGAGGCGAAAAAGGAGCGCTGAACGCAGTCTCGAAGCCGCCAGTGCAGACTCGGCACCAGCGGCGTCTGGTAACAACCCTCGACGAACTTACGGGCGAGATCACTTAGTTTGCACGAGAACTGCCACGGGATTTAGAGGCCCGTTGTCACCACCCGTGTCACCACCTGCGGCGACTGCTCCGGTTCCCGAAAAGCAGAAAAACCCTGTTAGGCAGGGGTTTGACCCGGTGCGCCGTCAGGGTTTCGAACCCCGGACCCGCTGTTAGCGGACGAGCCATATCCCCAGGTGGCGGGAGTGGGCATGAGTAGGCACAAAAATACGCTGACCTGGGTAAATGTGTTAATGAACCACAGCACGAGGCGCGGTCATCACGGGCATTTTCTGACAATAAAGTGACACCTGGCGATAGGTGGACGGAAATAGGGAAGCCCCCACCACCGCCCTGTCACGTCCCCGTCCATGCCCTGGCGCGGTGTCGGTGGCGGGCGGGATGCTGTGCCCATGACCGACCAATCCACCACCGCCGCCCTGCACCAAGCCGTTGCCGCGTTCGTGGCTGAGCACCTCGCCGACGACCCCGACGACGGCGGATTCACCGGCGGATTCGCGTACAGAATCGACCTGCACCGTGCGGATGGCACCGTGGTTCCTTTTATCTACACGTCGGATGACGCACACACGGAGCTGTGGCGTGTCCGGCGCGACTGACCCGAACCCGAACCCGAACCCGCGTGGCGGTGGGCGGGACGACGTGCCCATGAACAGCCATGACCTCATTCGCGGGGTGACCCTGACCGCGACGACGATGGACGGGCGCAAGGTTATCTTTCGTCAACCGTTGGTGGACCCGTCCCGCCGCGCGGCGGGCACGTGGGCTGGGGACGCCGCGCTGATTGACCAGGTGAACCTTTTCCTTCACGGTGACCCGGACGAGAGCCATGACAACCTGCACAGCGTGGCGCTGGCGATGATGTACGCCGCCGGGGCGGGCGGAACGGCGAACGACTTCACGCTGCTGTTGGCATGGAACCACCCGCGCGAGGTTGAGGAACGCGGTCGCCGGGAACGGGAATGGCGCGATGAACTGGGCTGGGACAGATAGCGGAAACATGCCCGAATCTACGTCCCCTACGCGGTGGTGGTAATTCGCCTGCTACACGCCTGCGGCACGGTCTGAATCCCTTCGCGTCACAACCCTTGTCAGAGAATGTCGTGGTTGTAGGCGCGGACGGACCCGAGGACACAGACATTCCTACTGGGGTTGCTGACCATCGACGCGGGCAGCTCCTCGCGCGGTCGAGATCGAAGGATGGGTGGCGCAGCTTCGCGCCGAGCAGCCCGTGAACCGGGTCCCCCGGATTCATCCAGAGCAAGGCAAGCAAGCACGAAAAGTGACCGCGAAACACCCAGGTGCAGCCCAAACACCCGCCCCGCGACGGTATACCACTACCCGCTGAGCACCGACACCGTGTCGCTGCCTGCGTTGGCGACGTATATGTCCCCGTTGATTGTGTTGACCGACACCGCTTCCGGCTCGCTGCCCACGTCAATAGTACCGATAACAGTGTTAGTGGTTGGATTGATTACTGACACCGTATCGCTGCCTGCGTTGGTGACGTACACGTCGTGCCCGGGGTTGACCGCCACCGCGACCGGCTCGCTGCCGACGGAGATGGGTGACCCGGTGACGGTGTTGGTGGCTGTGTTAATCACCGACACGGTATCGCTGCCTACGTTGGTGACGTACACGTCGTGCCCGGGATTGACCGCCACCCCGACCGGATCGCTGCCGACGGTGATAGGTGATCCGGTAACGGTGTTGGTGGCTGTGTCAATCACCGACACCGTGTTGCTGTCCTCGTTGGTAACGTACACGTCGTGCCCGGGGTTGACCGCCACCCCAGTCGGCAAGGTACCGACGGAGATAGGCGATCCGGTAACAGTGTTGGTGATCGGGTTGATCACCGACACCGTGCTGCTGTTGGCATTGGTGATGTATACGTCACCGCCAGTGACCGTGTTGACCGCCACCCCAGTCGGCTCGTTGCCGACGGAGATGGGCGATCCGGTAACGGTGTTGGTGGACGGGTTGATCACCGACACGGTATCGGTGCCCGAGTTGGCGACGTACACGTCGTGCCCGGGGTTGACCGCCACCCCGGTCGTCGGATAGGTGCCGACATTGATGGTGCTGATGACACTGTTAGTAGATGGGTTAATCACCGCCGCCGTACCGCTGTCTAAGTTGGTGACGTACACGTCACCACCCGTGACTGAATTAACCGCCACTCCGACCGGACTGTCAAAATCGGTGCTGGTGATCGTGGTGATGGTGCCCCCGGCCCCACCGGCCCCACCAGCGCCACCGGATCCGAAGAACAGTCCTCCACCGTGACTGCCGGAACCACCGGGAGCGCTGAAGCCCGCAGTCGCCGCACCTCCGGTACCTCCGGCACCTCCGGTCCCGCCGCCTACCAACAGACTTCCCTGACCACCTACTCCACCGGCTCCGCCGGCTACACCAAA
>NZ_JBMIOP010000213.1:0-15962 GCF_049197365.1 Mycobacterium sp. THU-M104 | reverse complement strand
GACGATCACCGGTCAGCCCACGGAATGGGTGGCGCCACCAGGAACCGTCGACTAGGGAAGGGCCGCCTTCCTCACAGTGCTCTCGCCGCTCGATGGTGCGGCGCGGTACCCGGTGTAGATTCCCGATTTGCACGCAAGGTCAGATTGTTCTGCTGTCTCGATCGTGAATGACCGACAAAATTGCTGGTAAAGAGGCCTGACGGGGTCTGGGTGTTGTTTGCGCCATGTGAGGGTGAGGCCACTGCACGCCCGCCGTACACCTCGACCGCGGCATGAGCCACGATGCCCTTACCGGCCTATGGCACGACCCAGTCGAGGTCGAACGCGTTGCCGATGGCGTCTGCAAGGGCTGGTTCCTGCGACGCAAAAAGGTAGCCGATTCGACGACGAAGATCAGATGCCGGGATCGTTTGGATGTTGTCGCAACTGACGACGGACGGTTGATTCAGCCCGTTCACCGCACCGACCGAGACTTCGGTGGCCAGCCCTCGGACTGTTGTGGTGATCGGAGCGACGGTGACGTTGGTGAGATGCGGACGCACGACCTCGCGGGTGAGAATCAGGACGGGTCTTGCCTTGTCAAGCTGGGCGATGTGGATGGGTCGCATCAGTCGATGTCGAGGATGGTACGGGCAGAGTGGCCGGTCAGCGCATCCAGGTCACTCGGCATTGACGTGCTGGCCGCGAGGATCTCCGCGTCGCGTTCGGCGAGACGGCGGCGGCGTTCCCGTTCCAGCGCCCGCACCACGACAGCTGCACGGCTGCGGGCATGTTGTCCCCGGACTTCGCCATCGATAAAAGCGACGATCTCGTCGGGTAAGCGGACCGCAATTTGTATGCTCACTGCACAGATGGTACCGGTTTGGTATGCAGTTGAGGAGCCGAGTGCGCGATTGTCGGCGTTGAGGTTCAGGCATACGTGTCGGGGTGGCGCGGCAGGCGTGTGATGGCGGTCGGACCGCGCCGCAGGGCCGCGCCGGCCGGTCCGCATCGCCGGCGTCACTGCAGGGGTCCCGGTTCCCCGCGCACAGCACCCCGCCGGAAGGGCCCTCCACCCGGCGACCTGACCGCCTCGTCCTGGGGCGTTGCGGCGCTAATCCGTCTTCCGGTACACCAGCCAGCGCAGGTCGATCGGCGAGTCTGCCGGCTCGACGTCGAACACGTCCAGACCGCGCGCCCACCCCTCGAACCACCCCGTGGGCGGCCAGGCAGCTACGGGCAGATGGGCTTTCTCGAAGTCGTAGGCAGGGTCATCGGACACGAGCTCCAAGGGCAGCCCGGCCGTCGCGGTCGCCACCTCGTCGCGGGTGAAGATCATCGTGTTGCACTGTTGGCCCATCTCCCGCGCCGCAGCGTCGGGTGTGTAGCCGGGATGGGCCAGGAAGGTGTTGAGCACCAGGCGCCCGCCGGGCGCCAGCAGACGGGCGGACAGGTCGAACACCTCTCGCAGCTGGGACGCCGTACGGAAGTCGGGCACCACCTCGGAGACGACGACCAGCTGGTACTCCGAATCGACACTTTCCATGGCCGCGAAGACATCCTGCTGGATGACGCGCACGTCCAGCGATCCCTTGTCCGCCTCGATGCGGATGATGTCGGCGAACTTGGGCGTCATCTCGACCGCATCGACCGGGTGGCCCCGGCGCGCCAGAGCCAGGGAATTGCGCCCGGTTCCCGCGCCGAGGTCGAGCACCCGGCACCTCTCCGGGTCGGCAGCCTCGCCGGCCAGCGCCCATACGCGCGCATCAGGTTCGCTGCCGAACAGCGGGGCCGGGCGGGTCTCGACCCAGTGGTCGTAGTCGGCTTCGAGCGTCCACCATTCTGCCTTGACGCGATAGTTCAGCGTCGTGCCGAAGGGGGTGTGGTACGTGATGACGACGTTCGACCGGGGCGAGGCCCGATAGCCCCTTGCCAGCTCGGTTTCCAGCACACTCCGAAGTTGCGCGGACTGTTCGGCTGTGTGCTGGACGCCTGCACCGGCGAATAGCTGCCCGCACATCCTGACGTACTCGTCGATGAGGGCGGGAACGGCCGGCAGCGTCAGCGTGCCTTCGGCGACGGTTCGACGATGCAACCGCCGGGCCACCGCGTCCCGCAGCGCGGGCGGATCGAACGATCGGGGGCTCGGCTCCTCCACGAGACTCTTCTACAGGACGCCCTTCGCGGTCACACACCGGGGCGTCGGCCGACTCGCTGCGCGACGATCCGTTGAGTCTCGACCTGATCCACCACCACTTCACGACGAACTGACGCCGGGCGCGCCCGCCTACAGTTGTCCTCGTGGCCGATCCGACGACTCCCGGGAATCGCGCAGCGGGGCGGATGCGGGTCGAGAGCCTGTGCCGCTACCCGGTCAAGTCGATGCTGAGCGAGACCGTGGACAGGTTGTGCGTCGACGCAAGGGGTGCTCCCCCTCGCCCCGCAGGCACTTCGCACTCCGGGAGCCGAGAACCGTTTCCGGACAGGCGGTTCCGACGCTTCGAGGCCTTGCGCGGGAGCATACCTGGAGGTCGTGGAGCCTGGCGTCATCGCCGTCGGCGACCCGGTGATCTGGCCCGTGGCCGGCAGCTGACACAGACACCCGCGAACACGAGAAATTCATCGATTCGTCTCCTGCTCGCCACCTTTCTTCGCCGACGACCGCAGGCCATTCCTCCACAGCCCCAACTGACGAGCCGAGCGACTCGGCAAATACCGCCACCACGATCCAGGGCGATTTTGCCAGGTTAAATCCGCCGCAGATAGTGATGCGCCAAGTTACAGCAAAGTTACTTCTTCGTGGTGTGGGTCACATTGACGGCACGCTCAGGAGCCTGACTGTGTATCGTTTTTGCCGGGAGGAGGTTTATGCCGATGACGATTGCACTCCGCCGGTTGACTGCACTCTGCGCGGTGCTTGTTGGCGCTGCGCTCCTGCCGACTCCGGCGCTGGCACTGGCCGACGCCGGCAGCGATCCCGACAACACGTTCCTGACGCAAATGCACCGTCTGGGCTTCACGTGGCCGGCGGGCGAGGATGCCCCCATAGTTGCCTTGGGGAAGCAGATTTGCGCCGATCGCAAAGACGGAAAGACGCCGGATTCCATCAGCCAGGATATTCATTCCGCTCTGGGCTCTAAAACCATCACGTTTGCCGACGTCACGGCGATGGTCAGTGCCGCAGAATCAAACTATTGCTCAGAGTAATTGTTTTGGTCGCATCGGAAATCGCGGGCGCGGCTACACGGTCAGAATGCTGGGGTGCTGAGGTCGCGCACCGCGCAGGTCCCTCTCGATGACCGCAAGTGCCACCCGAACTTCCGCGTCACCCTGAGCGAGGCAACTGGCTGCGTACGCGACTTCGCCACCATGGTGGTTCTGTACGCCCACGCCGCAGTCGCGCAGTCGGCCTTGATCACGTCGGTGAACACGCGTGTACCGGGTCAGGGGGCGGCGGGGACCGGTGCGCGGGGCCGTGCGGTTCCTCGCAGTGCGGCGCACGCGCTGACTGATCGCGCTCTGCCTCGTCGCTACCGGCATGGTCGAGCTGCAAAGTGGTGTGGTGGATGCCGTGTCGCTCGTCGAGCAGCCGCGCCAGGTCGGCGCGCACCAGGTGGCAATTCATTCCTTCCTCGACCAGCACGTGCGCAGACAGGGCGGGGGAGCCCGAGGTGATCTCCCAGATGTGCAGATCGTGCACCTCGACCACCGCATCGCAGCCGGCCATGACCCGCCCGACTGCGACCGGATCGAGATCTTTCGGCGCGGCCTCCATGAAGACCCGCACAGAGGCCGCGAGGAGACCGAATCCCGCGCGTACCATCAACGCGACCACGATCAAGGTCGCGATGGCGTCCGCCCGCCAGAATTGCGTCATCAGCATGATCCCGCCGGCCACGGCGGTGGCGACGAACGCGAACAGGTCGTTGAGGATGTGCTGGAACGCCCCCTCGACGTTGAGGCTGGTGCGGTTGGCGCGACCGATCATCAACGTTGCCGCCACGTTCACCGCGATGCCGACCAACGCGGTGATCAACACCAAGCTGCCGGTGACCTGGGGCGGGTCGATGAGCCGGCGGATCGCCTCGTCGGCCAACCATACCGCCAACAGCACCAGCGTCAGACCGTTCACCTGTGCGGACACGATCTCCGCACGCTTCCACCCGTAGGTCATGAACCCGGACGCAGGGCGCGCCGCCAACCGAATCGTGTACAGCGCCAACGCGATCGAACCGGCGTCGGTGAGCATGTGCGCGGCATCGGAGATCAACGCCAGCGAGCTCGCGATCACACCGACGGCGACCTCGCCGATCATGTAGGCAACGATCACCAGCAGCGCGCCGATCAGCCACCGCCGATCGCTGTCGGCCGAGGGATGCCCGTGCGCGTGTGAATGACCCGCGCTCACCGGGCCGCTCCCACCGCAGTCACACGAAGTAACTTATGCATGTGTCCTCATGTGTGCAAACCCAATTCGGAGGCCTGGTGTGTCGCCGCGTCGGTCGTTCGCGCGGTTGGTGACCAAAGTCTCCTGACTCGGTCTGTACCCCCGCCTAACGTCGACCTCATGGCAGTTCAACCGGTCGGAATTGTGGTGGGTGTCGACGGTTCGCCGTCTTCGGTCCAAGCCGTCAGGTGGGCGGCGCGGAATGCCGCGATGCGCCACGTCGCTCTCCGGTTGGTTCACGTCGTCGCGCCGGTGGTTACTCCCGTGGAGCCGTGGGTGGAACCGCCTTCGCCAACGAGCTTGTCTAAGTACCAGGAAGATTGGTCGCATCAATTCGTCGAGGAGTCCCGCAGGGTCGCCGTCGACGCGACTTCACCCGATCGTGCATCGCACATCACCTGCGAGGTGCTGTTCGCTCCCGTAGTTCCTGCCCTGGTAGACCTGTCCAGGCAAGCCGACATGGTGGTGGTGGGTTGCCGCGGCCAGGGGGCGGTGAGCCGCTCGTTGCTGGGATCGGTCAGCTCCGGCCTCGTCCAGCACGCCCACTGCCCGGTCTGCGTGGTCCACGACGAGGATCCGCCCGCATCCCGATCGTCCGAGGCGCCGGTCGTGGTCGGCATCGATGGGTCGCCGACGTCGGAGTTGGCCACCGGGATCGCCTTTGACGAGGCGTCGCGCCGTGGCGTGGAACTGGTTGCCCTGCATGCCTGGAGCGACATGGGTCCGCTGGATTTCGCGAGTATGAATTGGGCGCCGATCGAGTGGCGCAACATCGAAGTCCGTGAGGAAGAAGCCTTGGCCGAACGTCTTTGTGGTTGGCAAGAGCGTTATCCGGATGTCGCCGTGCGGAAGGTCGTCGTGTGCGACCTACCGGCGCCCCGACTGCTCGAGCAGGCGAACGCCGCCCAGCTCTTGGTGGTCGGCAGCCACGGTCGTGGCGGTTTCTCGGGCATGCTGCTCGGTTCGGTGAGCCGGGCGGTGGTCAATTCCGCTCAGATTCCTGTGATTGTTGCCCGGTTGCCTCATCGCGAGACGGCGGGTTCGAGCGCATGACGCAACGGGTGGCGCGCGATTCGACGCGCTCCGGAAATACGGGCACGACCGAAAGTCGATGAACTGACCACGACCCCCCAGGCCCGCGCGTATGACGCCTGGTTCGACAAGCCCTGGGGCTCTCACGCGTGGGCGATCGAGCTGGTAGTGGTCGCTGCGGCAATGTCAGGGCACTCCGGGGGACTCGTGATCGACGTAGGCTGCGGAACGGGACGACTCGCGGAGTTCCTGGCGTGTCGCGGACACAGGGTCCTGGCATCGCCATCTCGGCCGGGATGCTCGCGGTAGCCGCCACCCGCGTCCCCGGCCGCCTCGTGTGCGCCGATGAACGTCCCGCAGATCAGGCTGAGAACGAAGGTCTGCATGTCCCTACTCGTGCTTGTGCTCGTAGAACTTCACCTCGGCGCCGTACAGCCGCCGCAGGTTCTCGGCGGTGAGCACCGACGACGGCGCGCCTTGGCAGATCGGTTGCTTGTCTAGACACAGCACCGCCGAGGAAAGCCGGTGCACGACCGTGAGATCGTGGGGGACGATGATCATCGTGAGGTTCCGTTCCCGATGAGGCCGCGCCAGCAGGGCGTAGACGGTCTCTTCGCCGCGGACGTCGACCCCGGTTGTCGGCTCGTCGAACAACAGCACGTGGGGATCGCCCATGCGATGAGCACCCCCTGAAACGGTGGGGTGTATTTTCTTGAGATTTTGTGAATTCTGACTCGGAGGAGAGAGTGCGACGATGATTACATTGGCGCCGAACTCGGTTTTTCGTGGTTTCGGTCGCGGGGTGGATATGCCGACGGTGTGTGTCGTGCGGTGGCACGGGGTTCCTCGGTCCCAGTGGGTTGCGCTGGCGGATTCGTTTCTTCTCCTGCGTGATTAATTGAGGAGAAAAAGGACAGGAAGGTTCATCGATGATCGGAACTTTGGATTACGGGGCACTACCTCCAGAAGTCAACTCTGCGCGCATTTATGCTGGCCCTAGGTCGGGACCGATGTTGGCCGCCGCGTCGGCTTGGGATGGGCTGGCCAGCGAGCTGCATTCGACAGCGAGTGCTTATGAATCCACAATCTCCGACCTGACCAGCGAAGAATGGCTCGGCCCCGCATCGAGGTCCCTAGCCGTCGCGGTCACCCCCTATATCGAGTGGATGTCCATCGCGGCCGCGCAAGCGGAGCGGATTGCGGAACAGGCCACATCTGCCGCAGCTGCCTACGAGACCGCCTTTACCGAGCACGTGCCGCCCACCGCGATCGCCGCCAATCGCACCCAACTGGCGTCGCTGGTCGCGACGAACGTTTTGGGGCAGAACACCCCGATGATCGCCGCTAACGAGGCCCAGTACGGAGAAATGTGGGCCCAGGACAGCTCTGCGATGTATCAGTATGCCGGCGCGTCGGCAACGGCGTCGAAACCGAGACCGTTCTCCCAGCCCCCCAAGACCACCGACCCGGCCGGTCAAGCCCGTCAAGCCGCCGCGACCACCCGTGCTTCGGGCAACGCCATTGGCGGCGTGGCCAACAAAATGTCCGGGCTGCAATCGGCACTGCACCAACTCTCGTCGCCCCTGGGGGCCGCGTCGTCGAAGGCGACTGGATCGTCGAGCCTCATCGCGCCCGATTCCGACACGACGACGTCGGGGCTTCCCGGGCTGCTGAATACGCTGGACGGGGCGACACACAGCTCCCTGGGCACCGCCTTGATGACCACCGGAGACACCGGATTTCCGGCCGCGTCCATGAGTGGATTCGTGTCGGCCGGTGACGTGGCGCTCATTGGTCCGATCGGAGCCAGTGCTGTCCACCGCATCGGACTCGCCTCCTCGATTCAGGGCGGTGCTGTCCCGGGGGCACCGACCGTGGTGTCGGCGGTCACCCCGCTGGAGGGAACTGGGGGCACGGTGTCGGCAGGGATGGGCCGGGCCAATTTGGTGGGGACCTTGTCGGCGCCACAGAGCTGGTCCGCAGTCGCCCCAGCGAATGCGACCACTCCGGCGACCACCGCAATTCCCGGCGCCGATCCGGGTGCTGGACCGGAGGGTGCAGCGAGTATGCCCGGTATGCCGGGCGTGCCGGGGGCGCCGACCGCCGGCGCGGGGGAACGCGGATCGGTACTCAACTACGGCATGCCCCGATACGGGGTCCGCCCCACCGTGATGCCGAAAAACATCGTCGGGTAACGCAACTGCTGGCCCTTAAGCGCTTCGGGCAACTGTCCGTGTCGGCGCACTCGTGGGCGTGAGGGGAGGCGGCGGCAACGTCAGTATCGCTGCAAGGCTTCGGGGTTGGCGATGCGGATGGGCGCACCGTCCAGCCACGCGACGACAGCCTCGACGGTGTCGGCGTAGAACGCGCCCAGCATCTCGCGGGTGGCGTAACCGAGGTGCGGAGACAGCGTCACATTCGGCAGCCGCCGCAGCGGATGATCCGCGGGGAGCGGTTCGGTGTCGTACACGTCGAGACCCGCCCCGGCGATGCGCCCGGATTCGAGCGCAGCGAGCAGCGCCGTCTCGTCGACGATCGGACCCCTCGACGTGTTGATCAGGTAGGCGTGCGGCTTCATCGCGCCCAACTCGGGGCCACCGACCACACCGCGGGTGCGCTCGGACAGAACCAGATGGACAGAGACGACGTCGGCGTCTTCGAACAGCGTCGCCTTGTCGACGCGGCGGGCGCCGACGACCGCCGCGGACTCCTCGGTGAGATTGTGACTCCACGCGATGACGTCCATGCCGAAGGCTTTCGCGTACCCGGCCATGCGTCTGCCGGTCCTGCCAAGGCCGATCAGCCCAAGGGTCTTGCCCCACAACGTCATTCCCACGGTGGACTGCCAGCCGCCGCCGCGCATGTGCCGATGCTCTTCGGCCAGGTGGCGAACGGTCGCGATCATCAGTCCCCAGGCCAATTCCGGCGTGGCGTCCCGCACCGACCGGAACCGCGGATCGGCGAAGTCAGAGTGGGCAATTGCGACACCGCACTCGGTGGCCGCGTCCATGTCCAGGTTCGGCAGGCTGGTGCCGACGATGGTGACCAGCCTAAGGTTGGGAAGTCGCTCGAAAAGACTGCGCGGGAAGGCCATCCGTTCACGCATGGTGCACACCACGTCGAAAGGGCGCAGCGCCGCCGCGGCCTCTGTCTCGGAGAGATGGTGGCCGAAGACGGTGACCTGGGCACGCGTCTGCACCGGCGACCAGTCGGCGACGTCGAGGGCGACACCCGCATAGTCGTCGAGTATCGCCACCCGGTGCATGCATGCTCTCCTTGCCGAGTTGAAAACTCTGGGCGCACAGCCTAGCCCACCACTTTGTGCGCCAGAGCAGACGCCTGCCGCATTCGTCCGCCTGCCGCAGGGCACGTGCCCCGGCGCGGCCGAACCCCATGTGGCTAGCCGTCGGCTGGCACGACCAGCTCTTCCAGCAGACCCGCGGTATAGGCGACACTCTTGGCGGCTTCGGTCATCTGCGTGCGAAGCTCCTGGCACCTCGCGACGCATTCCGGCGTCAGAATGCGTCGCAGATCTTCGACGAGCGTTTCCGCCGTGGTGGCCGGGAGCTGCCTCTCACAACCGACGCCCAGCCGGACGACCGCATCCGCCCACATCGGCTGATCGAGCCAAAGCCAGAGGATCAACGTCGGAATCCCGGCCCGCATACCCGCGGCCGTGGTGCCGGCGCCCCCATGGTGAACGACCGCGCGGCACAACGGAAAGACGGCCGCGTGGTTCACCGTGGCGACGATCTTGACGCGGTCCGGATGGGGGACACCGGTGAAATCGTTGGGCCCGCTGCAGATCAACACCCGCTCGCCCAACCGCTCGGCGGCCGCACCGACCATGCCGACCATGTCGGCCGCGGAATCGATCGGCGTGCTGCCCAGGCCAAAGTAGATCGGCGGCGTTCCCTCGGCGATCCAGGACAGAACGTCCTCGTCGGCATCCGTCGTCAGCTCGAGGGTGAGCGAGCCGGCGAAGGGCCGCCGCGCAGCATCGGTTTCCCGCCATTCGTCGGCCAGCTTGGCCGCGCAGAGGTAGTCGTAGGTCTGGATCTCCAGCGAACCCGCCGCGGGGGTATCCGGCAGGCCCAGCATCTCGCGCTGGGCCGCCTCGGCCTGCGTCTTGAGATTCGAAATCAGCCCACCGGAAGGCTGCAGCTGCGCCGGGAAGAAATGCAGCGCGGCGAACGGAACCCGTCGATATTCGGCCACATTCGCGGCGAGCCCCTGCTCGTTCATGCCTGCCAGGAGAAGGTCGGCCCCCGCCGCCAGCGAGACCAGAGCGGTGTTCTTCTCCGTCGAGATCTGGAGAACCTCGTCCATGAGCTCAGGCAGCGCATGGAGCGGGTTGTCGACCTGACGAACGAAATTCGCGGCCGCGTTCATCCGTTCGCGCGTGTCCCTGCCGTAGGCGGCAGCGACGAGTCCGGCGGCCTCGACGAAGCTGCGCATGTCCGGCGGTACGGCCATGGTCACCTCGTGGCCTCGGCGCATCAGCTCGCGACCGACGGCGGCACAGGGTTCGATGTCACCGCGGCTTCCATAAGCTGCCAGGACCACTTTCACCAGTGCGACCTGCCTCGTCTGCTCGACTGCTTCATCGCCACTTGATTCCGCAGCCGGTCGACGGCCGCTGGTCGGGAGCGACCGCGCGCCCGGCGAGCACCGCGTCGACCGCGGCCAGCACGTCGGCTGCCGTGACGGGCTTGCCATTGCCGGGCCTGGAGTCGTCGAGCTGGCCGCGATAGACGAGCCGGCGCTCGCCGTCGAACACGAACGTGTCGGGGGTGCAGGCAGCGGAGAACGCGCGGGCGACGTCCTGGGTTTCGTCGTACAAATAAGGGAAGGTCCACCCGTGGCGGTTTGCCTCGGCGACCATTTCTTCCGGGCCGTCCTGCGGGTAGGTGGCGACGTCGTTGCTGGAGATGCCGACCATCGCAACCCCACGGCCTGCGAGGACGTGGCCCAGTTCGGCAAGCCCGGCGGCGACATGCTGGACGTAGGGGCAGTGGTTGCACACAAAGGTGACGACAAGCGCGGGCCCGGTGAGCTCGTCGGGGCCGACCGTGGCGCCGGTGGCCGGCTCGGGCAGCGCGAACGACGGAACGGGTGTCCCGAGAGGAAGCATCGTCGACTCGATGGCCATGCCCGTCACCCTAGCGGCCCCAAACCACCCTGGCGCCTCGGCGGCGGGGACAGACGGCCTCAGGTGCGTGCAGCGCCCTGGGTTATTTTGTCGGCTGCGAATGTCGCCGCCTGATCGGTCATCCCGGACTGGATGTAGGAGACATGAGCCATGATGTTGCCCCCGCCGGTGCAGATCGGATCGTCCGGGGCGCACAGGCTGATGGTCTTCGCGGCGTAGCGGGGGCTGATGGTCGGCAGCGGCTGGCCGCCGTAGAGCATGCTCGAGAAACCGCTGGATGGCTCGCCGAACAGGGCGACAGCGGCGACGTGGTCGGCCACCGGGGGCGGCATCTGCTCGGTCGACAGGTCGATCACGGTGGCGCCCTGGGAGTATCCCCCGAGCACAATCCTGGTCTTGGGGCAGTTGGCGACGGTGCTCTGGATGTGAGCGCTCGCATCGTCCGAACCGGCCGACGAGCTCCCGTGGTAGTCGTCGGTGGCCGGATACTCCACGGCGTAGACGCCGACGGACTGCCCGCTGAGCTTCGAGGAAAGCGAGTCGACGAATGCCTGGCCGACGTCACCCAAACCCGGCTCCTGATGGGTGCCGCGAGCGAACACCACCTCGACGTCAGAGCAAGGATCGGCCGAAGCGGTGGGAACGCCCTGGGGGACGCTCAGCAGACCCCATGCCGTCGCGACCAGGACACCGAGGATGCGGGGGAGTCTGCGTACAGGCATTTCCGAATCCTGCCACACCGCCGGCGACGGCAATGTCGGCGGCCGCGCCCAATGCAGCGGTAGGGCTCGTCGGGGTCGGGAAGCATGCCGTCGGCACCCAACGAGGCAGCGTGATCCGCTCTACGCGATCCCGCGGCTTTTCGACGCGTGCGCCTTCGATGGCCGAAAATCCAGATTTTCGCGCCGGGATTCCCTAGTGTTTGGCTCTGCCGGCGCGCAGTTGTGCCGGTCACCGCCGATGATGTGTCGTCACCCGGAGGGGAAGACAAGCGGACATGAGCTTCTTGACGTACCCGCCGGAACTCAATTCGTCGCTGATGTTTTCCGGAGCGGGTACTTCCCCCATCCTGGCGGCTGCGGCCTCGTGGGACGGCCTGGTCACTGCGTTGGGTTCGGCGGCGCAGTCGTTCTCCGCGATCACCTCGGACTTGGCCGGCCAAGGCTGGCAGGGAGCTGCGTCCGCAGCCATGTTGACGAGCGCCGCGCGATACGCTGGGTTCCTGACGGCGGCACAGGCCGGAGCCCAAACGGCGGCCACCCAGGCCAAGGCGTTCGTCATCGCGTTCGAGTCGGCCCAGGCGGCCATCGTGCATCCGGTGGCCGTGGCCGCCAACCGTGATCAGTTGGTGCAGCTGGTGGTCTCGAACCTGTTCGGCCAGAACGCGCCGTCGATCGCGGCCATCGAAGCCGAATACGAGCAGATGTGGGCCAAAGACGTGGCCGCGATGCTCGGCTACCACGGTGGCGTCTCGGCGGTCGCGGCCCAATTCGCCGCGTGGCCGGCCACGTGGCAAGGCCTGTCCGCCCAGCTCTCGGGCGCGATCGCCGCGAACCCGGTGGCCGCGGCGGTGGGTTCGGTGGCCGCCGCCAACCCCGTCGCCGGGCCGGCAATCAACCCTGCGCAAACCCTGGGCACCGACCTCGGCCAGGCAGAGCAGACCGTCCTGAACCTGATCAACGCGCCCACCAACACGTTGCTGGGCCGTCCCCTGATCGGCAACGGCGCCAGCGGCGCCGCCGATACCGGGCAGGCCGGCCAGCCCGGCGGGATCCTGTGGGGCAATGGCGGCACCGGGGGTTCGGGTGCCGCAGGACATCCCGGTGGGGCAGGCGGTGCGGCGGGGCTGATCGGCAACGGCGGGACCGGTGGCACCGGCGGGAGCGGCTCCTACGGTGGGCCCGGCGGCCAGGCGGGATGGTTGTTCGGGAGCCCCGGTACGTCCGGCGCCAACGGCACCGGCGCGACGAGCGGGCAGGTTCCGCTCACCATTTACGAACAGACCGAGGCGATCGTGTACGCCTCCGTCAACGGCGGGTCGAGCGTGCCCCTGTTGGTCGACACCGGATCCACCGGTCTGGTGATCCCGTTGCAGGACATCGGTCTCTGGAATCTCGGTCTGCCCAACGGAATAGGCATCAGCGGCTACAGCGGGGGACTGGACTACCTTTATCTGACGTTCGACGCTCCGGTGAATTTCGGGGGCGGGATCATGACCTCGCCGACCGCCGTCGACGTGCCGATCCTCTCGTGGCCGACGACGCTGCAAGGATTGGCGAACTACGGCTTCTCCTTCAGCCAGTTCTTTGCTTCCGACGGGGTGGTCGGCGTCATGGGCATCGGGCCCAACGCGGGCGGTCCCGGCCCCAGCAGCCCCCTGACGGCGTTGCCGGGCAGCCTCAGCCAGGGTGTGCTCATCAACGAGACAAACCCGACGTCGCCCAGCCTGACGTTCGAGTCCGCACCGACGAACATGACGCCGATCGCCACGGTGAGCGGGGCACCCATCACCACGTTGGAACTGACGGAGACACCGCCGGCCGGCAGCACCTCTATTTTGTATTCCGTCAACTCGATCATCGATTCGGGAGGTGTGCAGGGGACCATCCCGTTCGACGTCCCGTCGGGAACCGTCGTTGACGTCTACGCTCCCGGCGCCACACCGACGCTGCTGTACTCGTACACCTACAACGGCGACAGCAGTTCAAGCCCCACCGCATACTTCCCGACCTATTATCCGGGCATCATGAACACCGGCGCCCTGCCGTTCCTTGAGCACGAGGTCTATCTCTCGAACGCCGGCAACGGGTCGATGGCCTTCTACTGACGCGCGGCCTCCCGACAGTCCCGCGCTGGATTGCATTGCGCACGAAGTACAGTCGCCCGGGCGCCGCGCATTCTTAGAGTTTGCTATGCCGGTGCGGTAACACCGCGTATCCGTGGCGTTTCCCGTCGTACGCTGCGCAGCACGGCAGCAGCGGATTCGGCGGAAAGGACGCTCCGGCATGAGCTTTCTCACCTGGCCCCCGGAGACCAACTCCGCGCTGATGTTCGCCGGTGCGGGTGGGGCCCCGATGGTGGCCGCGGCGGCATCGTGGGACGGATTGGCTGATGCACTGGGTTCGGCCGGGCAGGCGTTTTCGTCGACCACCGCGAGCTTGACCGGTCAAGCCTGGCAGGGGCCGGCGGCGGCTGCCATGCTCGCGGCCGCGCAGCGTTACACGTACCTTCTCGGCGCCGCACAGTCTCAAGCCGAAATCACCGCGGCCCAGGCGCAGGCGATCGTCGGCGCATTCGAGTCCACGCGAGCCGCCACCGTGCACCCGCTCAGCGTGTCGGCCAACCGCAGTTAACTTCTCCGTCTGGCGGTTTCGAACCTGTTCGGACAGAACACACCTGCGATCGCGGCCGCCGAAGCCGAATACGAATCCATGTGGGCTGCCGACGTCGCGGCGATGGTGGGCTATCACAGCGGAGTATCGGCTGCGGCGGCACAGATATCGGCCTGGCCGAGGTTCCTGGAAGGCCTGGTCGCCGACGCCTCGGGCGCCCTTGCCAATCCTGCTGATTCCGTAACAGCAGTGCGGCTCGAACTCGGCCGAGCCGAACAGAACGTCGTGGCCGCGATCAACGCGCCCACCAACACCCTGTTGGATCGCCCGCTTATCGGAGACGGAACCAACGGCGCCGCCGGGTCCGGAGAACCCGGCGGACCCGGCGGAATCCTCTGGGGCAACGGCGGAAACGGCGGCTCCGGCACCGGAACACACGTCGGCGGGCCGGGCGGGTCCGCCGGCTTGATCGGTAACGGCGGAAACGGCGGCACCGGCGGTTCGGCCGCATACGGCGGGGCCGGCGGCATGGGGGGCTGGTTGTTGGGCAGCAACGGCGCCCTCGGCGCTCCCGGCGCCGACGCCCCGCAGAACGTCACCGTCCCCCTGACGATGTACAAAGTCGTCGAACCCATCATCTACGCGTCGGTCAACGGCGGGCCGAGTGTGCCTTTGCTCCTGGACACCGGCTCCACGGGACTGGTGCTTCCCCTCCAGTACATCGGCATTCAGCACCTGGGCATCCCCACCGGATTCGGCACCAGCGGATACAGCGGGGGACTGGGGTATTTCTACCTCACCTTCCAGGGGCCGGTGAATTTCGGCAACGGCGTCGTCGCCACCTCCACCGCCTACAACGTGCCCATCGTCTCCTGGCCGACGAGACTGTCGTCGTTCCCCACTTCGTTCAGCGACTATTTCGCCCCCAACGGGGTCGTCGGCGTCCTGGGCGTCGGGCCCAACGCGCTCGGCCCGGGCCCCAGCAGCCCGATCACGGCCCTGCCGGGGAGCCTTCGCCAGGGTGTGCTCATCAACGAGGTTTATGGGACGACGCCCTATCTCGACTTCGGCCCGGCCCCGACGGGGATGTCCGTGCTGGCCACCATCAGCGGTGCACCCATCAGTGATCTGTTGGTGACGGTCGGCGGACCGTACGGCAGCCCGGCGCAGTATCCGACCTTTCAACTCGGCTCGATCATCGACACCGGCGGCGTGCTGGGAACCCTTCCGTCATTGGTGAATGCCCAACCAGGGCAAGAGATTTACGTCTATGGACCGGGCAATCTCACGACGCCGCTCTACGCGTACCACTATTACAGCGACTACTACCCGATCACGGTGCCCGGCGACGATCTGATGAACACCGGGGCGCTGCCGTTCCTGCTACGCCCGGTGTACCTGTCCAACGGCGGTGACGGCTCGATGATTTTCTACGTATGACATGCGGTGCGCGCTCACCGGACGACGTAGAGCGCAGCGGTCGCGATGGCCGAAACGCCGAGAACGGCGCGCAGGAGCGGTTCGGGGACAGATGGTTGCAGTCGGGCACCCGGGTATCCGCCGATGAGTCCGCCGACCACGCCGACGACCGCGGCCGGCGCGGTGATGGATCGGTGTGATGGTCCGCCCCGCGTCCGGCGCCGGGGTTGGCGCTGGGTTCGTTTGGGCAGGCAAAGCCAGAGTCCGAGGGGCAGTAGCGGCACCGCGACGGCGAGGCGAAACAACCCCGGCCCGGGGATGAGGAAGACCCGCACGACGGCCCCGCCGATGCCTCCGGGCACCGAGCGTTGCCGACTCGAGCTCTAGCCGCGCGTCCATGGGCGCAATGCCCGAGTGCGGGCCGGTCCAACCGTCGCGGCTTCGGCCGGACGGCCGCGTGAAATGGATAACATTTCGCGGCTCATGATGACCGTTGGCCTGCACTGACACCGATCTGGACCGGCACAGCGCCACTGCCATGAGACTGGTAGCTCGGATTCAAGTTTTTTCCAGCTGCGCTGTCATAAAATCTGGTGTCCGG
>NZ_JBMIOP010000177.1:0-7346 GCF_049197365.1 Mycobacterium sp. THU-M104 | reverse complement strand
GACAAATCATGAGCCGGGACAAATCATGAGCCGGGACAAATCATGAGCCGGGACAAATCATGAGCCGGGACGAATCATGAACCGGAAATCGCTGTTGTGGTTGTCGGCGGTCGCGGCGCTCGCGCTGGTCGTCGCCTATCAGACGCTGGGCTCCAAGGCGGCCGAGCGCGCCGAGGTGGCCGCGCGCGCCGACGTGCCCACGGTGGCGCCCGGCACCGACGTGCTCGCCGGCATCGGGGTGCTGCCGCAGCGGCTGCACCGCTACGACTACCGCAGGGGGGCCTTCGGCGCCGCGTGGGACGACGACAACGACGCCCCGCTCGGCCATAACGGGTGCGACACCCGCGACGACATCCTCAACCGCGACCTTGTCGACAAGACGTATGTGTCGATCAAGCGCTGCCCGGACGCGGTGGCCACCGGAACGCTGCACGACCCGTACACCAACAACAGCATCGCCTTCCAGCGCGGCGCTCACACCGGCGAATCGGTGCAGATCGACCACATTGTCCCGCTGGCCTACGCGTGGGACATGGGGGCCTACGGGTGGCCGCCCAGCGAGCGGTTGCGTTTCGCCAACGACCCGGCGAACCTGCTGGCCGTGGAGGGTCAGGCCAATCAGGACAAGGGGGATTCGCCCCCGGCGCGCTGGATGCCGCCCAACACGGCGTTCGACTGCCAGTACGCCATGCAGTTCATCGCCGTGCTGCGCGGCTACCAGCTGCCCGTCGACGAACCGTCCGCCGGCGTCCTGCGGCGGGCCGCGGCCACGTGCCCGGCGGGTTGAGGCGGCAGACAGGTTGGGATCAGGAGCCCGTGCCGTCGAAGGTGTCCGGGTCCGGGCCCAACCGGGTCCCGTCGTCGAGACCGCTGATCGCGTCGACGTGCTCGGAGGCCAGCTCGAAGCCGAAGACGTCGAGATCGGCGGCGATGTGCTCGGCCCGGGTCGAGCGGAAAACCGCGGCGTTACCCAGTTGCAGGTTCCACCGCAGCAGCACCTGTGCCGGCGTCTTGCCGTATTCGCCGGCGATCGAGCTCACCGTCGGGTTGTCCATCAGCCTGCCCAGCGCCAGCGGCGTGTGGGACTGCGTCACCACGCTGTGCTGCGCGTGCACCGCGCGCAGCTCGGCCTGGTGCAGCAGCGGGTGCAGCTCGACCTGGTTGACGGCCGGCGTGACGAAGGTCAGGTCGATGACGGTCGACAGCTGGTCCCCGGTGAAGTTGGAGACACCGATGGAGCGGGCGTGGCCCTCGCCACGACACTGGATCAGACCGCCGAAGGAATCCACGTAGGCGCCCAGCGACGCGGCCGGCCAGTGGATCAGGTAGAGGTCCACGTACTCCAGGCCCAGTCGCTCGAGGCTGGCGGTGCAGGCGTTCATGGACCTGGAGAAACCCTGATCGGCGGTGGCCAGTTTGGTGGTGACGAAGAGCTCCGCTCGCGGAATGCCGGAGGCCGCGATCGCACGCCCGACTCCGGCTTCGTTTCCGTGGGCCGCGGCGGTGTCGATCAGCCGGCAGCCGATCGCCAGCGCCGCCGACACCGCGCGTTCGGCCTCGTCGTCCGACAAATCCGCGACGCCGAGGCCGAGAACCGGCATCGTGTTTTCGTCATTGAGAGCTATCGAGGGTACGGCGGCGCCCGACTCGCCAGTCACGTTGTTCACCTACCTGTGAAATCGAAAGTTTGTGGATCCTGACCAAGCCGCGTTCCTGTCCGCCGACGAAGAGATCCGCGCCACCTGGTTCGGCGCTGAGTTCGAAGTCGAACACGTCGAAGGTACTCGCTATCCGTGAGGGGATCACCGACTTGGGGATCCCGATACTACCCAGCCGGAGGTGCGTGCGGATCGACGCCTGCGCCGTGACGCGTGCAGCGCCGGCGACGCTCTCCGAGGGGTCGCGGATCCAGCTCGATCTGGTTGAGCGCCGTAACGATGCCGGTGGCGTCGCTCAGAACCGTCGGGTGCCCGGGTGCGGATTGCTCATCCCCAACTGTCCACGAGCGAGCCCTGGCGGATGCATGCCGGCCTGGACGGGCAACGGCCTCGGCGTGCCGTCGTCGCACTGGTCGGTGTTCCACAGTTCGGTCACCACGTAGAGTTGGTCGCGCAGCACGCCGGACTCGGCCACCGGCCGCCGGTTCTCCCGTACATCACCGTCATTCCCCGTGACGCAGTTTTCCTCGAGGGAGCAGCCCATGACAAAGAGTGCGCCAGGCGCGCAGGAGCTTGACCGCGCAGCCAAACGCGCCTCGATGCATTTGTCTGCTCGCCTGCAGGGCGCGGTCACCACCGTCGGTGTCAAGGTCATCCCGTGGATACCGGACCCGGCCAAGCGGGTGCTGTTCGGCGGCCGTTCGGTCATCATCGACGGCAACACGCTGGACCCCACGCTGCAGCTGATGCTGTCGGGGCTGCGCGCGGTCGGCGTCGACGGGCTGGTCGTCGGCGACGATCCAGCGGCGTCCCGCGCCCAGATGCACGAGATGACCGTGGGGTTTCCCGGTCCGCAGATCCACGTCGATGTCGAGGACCTCACGCTGCCCGGGCCGGCCGGCCCGATCCCGGCGCGCCACTACCGCCCCGCCGGCGGTGGTGCCGCGCCGCTGCTGGTTTTCTACCACGGTGGGGGGTGGGCGCTCGGCGACCTGGACACCCACGACGTGCTGTGCCGGTTGACCTGCCGCGACGGGGGCATCCACGTGTTGTCCGTCGATTACCGGCTGGCCCCCGAGCACATGGCCCCGGCCGCGGTCGAGGACGCCTACGCGGCCTTTGTGTGGGCCTGCGAGAACGCCGGCGAACTCGGTGCGACGCCCGGGCGCGTCGCGGTGGGCGGGGACAGTGCGGGCGGCAACCTGGCCGCCGTCGTGTGCCAGCAGGCTCGCGACGAGGGCGGGCCCACCCCCGTGCTGCAGTGGCTGATCTATCCGCGGACCGACTTCACCGCGCGGACCCGGTCGCTGAGCCTGTTCGCCCGCGGGTTTCTGCTCACCAAGCGCGACATCGACTGGTTCCACGCCCAGTACCTGAGGGATTCCGGCGTCGACCCGGCCGATCCGCGGGTGTCGCCCCTGCTGGCCGAGTCGCTGTCCGGGCTGGCGCCGGCATTGATCGCGGTCGCGGGATTCGACCCGTTGCGCGACGAGGGGGAGAACTACGCGGCGGCGCTTCGGGCGGCCGGCACCCCGGTGGACCTGAGGTCGATGCGCTCGCTGACCCACGGCTTCGCCAATCTGTTTCCGCTGGGGGGTGCCAGTGCGGCCGCGACCAGCGAACTGGTTTCGGCATTGCGCGCTCATCTGAGCCGGATGTGAGGCGCCCGGTAGTCTAGAGGCGCCGTCGACCGACCGTGGTCGGGGCGAGCTCCGCACCGAAAGATCCCCCGCACCGAAAGATCCCCCGCACCGAAAGATCAGGGAACCCGTGGCCGACAACTCCAAACGTCCCCCGCGATTCGACATGTCGTCCGCCGGCGGCAAATCCGGCCGCCTCGTCCAGATCGGCGGTACCGCCGTCGTCGTGATCTTCGCGGTCGTCCTCGTCGCCTACATCGTCACGTCGCACCACAAGAAGGACGGCAGCACCGGATCGGGCGACACGGTGCGGGTGACGTCGAGCAAGCTGGTCACCCAGCCCGGGACGAGCAACCCCAAGGTGACGGTCACGTTCTACGAAGACTTTCTGTGTCCGGCCTGCGGCAATTTCGAACGTACTTTCGGACCGACGGTGTCGAAGCTGATCGACATCGGTGCCATCGCGGCCGACTACTCGGTGGTGTCGATCCTGGACAGCCCGCGCAACCAGGATTACTCGTCGCGGGCCGGCGCGGCGGCCCTGTGTGTCGCCGACGAATCCATCAGCGCGTTCCGCCGTTTCCACGCCGCCCTGTTCAGCACCGACATCCAGCCCAGCGAACGCGGCAGCAGCTTCCCCGACAACGCCAAGTTGATCGAGATCGCTCGGGAATCCGGCGTCGTCGGCAAAGTTCCGGACTGCATCAACAGCGGCAAGTATCTGTCCAAGGTGACCGATGAGGCGGTGGCCGCACACATCAAGGCAACCCCGACCATCAAGATCAACAGCGACGACTACGACCCGTCGACACCCGACGCGTTGGTCGCCAAGGTCAAGACCATCGTCGGCGACGTGCCGGGCATCGACACCGCGGTTACGCCTGCGGCGTCGTGACGACCCCGGTGGCTGCCGAACCCGCTGCACCGGTGCGCCCGGATCCGCAGCCGTGGGAGGGCGTCCCGGCGCCCAGTGCATGGTGGTTGCTGATCGGCGGTGCGATCGGGTTGGTGGCCTCGCTGACCCTCACCGTGGAAAAGCTTCGCCTGCTGCGCAACCCCTCGTACGTGCCGTCGTGCAACCTCAACCCGATTCTGTCGTGTGGGTCGGTGATGCTCACGCCGGAGGCATCGATCATGGGAGTGCCCAACACGCTGCTCGGCGTCGTGGGCTTCACCGTGGTGATCGTCACCGGCGTCCTGGCATTGACGAAAGTAGCTCTGCCCCAATGGTATTGGACCGGCCTGACGGCGGGGATCCTGGGCGGGGTGGCGTTCGTGCACTGGCTGATCTTCCAGAGCCTGTATCGCATCGGGGCGTTGTGCCCCTACTGCGTGGTGGTATGGGCGGTCACCGTCTCGCTGCTGGTGGTGTTGGCATCGGTCGCGGTTCGCCCGGTGCTCGGACAAGCCGGGACCGCGGTGCGGCTGCTCCACCACTGGAGGTGGTCGATCGCCGTGCTGTGGTTGACCGTGGTGTTCCTGCTGATCATGGTGCGGTTCTGGGACTATTGGTCGACGCTGCTATAGGTCACCGGTGACCCGGATCATCGGCGGGGTCGCCGGGGGGCGGCGGATCGCCGTCCCGCCGCGGGGAACCAGGCCGACCACCGACCGGGTTCGCGAATCGCTGTTCAACATCCTCGCCGCACGATGCGAACTGACCGGTGTGGCCGTGCTGGACCTCTACGCCGGTTCGGGGGCCCTCGGGCTCGAGGCGCTGTCGCGTGGCGCGGACTCCGCGGTGTTCGTGGAGTCCGACCAGCGCGCCGCCGGCGTCCTCGCGCGCAACATCGAGACTCTCGGCCTCCCCGGCGCGACGTTGCGTCGGGGTCCGGTGGCGGCGGTCCTGGCGGCCGGGGCGGGCGCTCCGGTCGACCTGGTGCTGGCCGACCCCCCCTATGACGTCGACGCCGCGCAGGTCGGGGCCGTGCTGGCCGCGTTGACCGACCACGGGTGGGTACGCGAGGAAGCCGTCGTGGTGGTCGAACGCGGGGCGAACGGCGCGCCGCTGACCTGGCCTGCCGGCTGGCGACCGTGGCCGTCGCGCGGGTTCGGCGACACCCGCCTGGAGATGGCCGAAGTTCGCTGAGCGGCCCTGCTAGCGTCATCGGGCATGACACCCGACGACGATGCGGAGCCTAAGAACCGGGAGCGGGGTTCATGACGGGGGCGGTGTGCCCCGGATCGTTCGACCCGGTGACGCGGGGCCACGTCGACGTTTTCCAGCGGGCCGCGGCCCAGTTCGACGAGGTGGTGGTCGCGATCCTGACGAACCCTGCCAAGCACGGCATGTTCGATCTCGACGAGCGGATCGCCATGATCGAGGAGTCGACGACACATCTGCCCAACCTGCGGGTGGAGGCCGGGGAGGGTCTGGTGGTCGACTTCGTCACGGCCCGCGGGATGACGGCCATCGTCAAAGGGCTGCGCACCGGCACCGACTTCGAATACGAGCTGCAGATGGCGCAGATGAACAAGCACATCGCCGGTGTCGACACCTTTTTCGTCGCGACCGCCCCGGAGTTCTCGTTCGTGTCGTCATCGCTGGCCAAGGAGGTCGCGACGCTGGGCGGTGACGTGTCCCAGTTGTTGCCCGAACCGGTGAACCGCCGCATGCGCGAGAAGCTTCCTCGCCGACACTGAAAGGCGTTTCGCCGCAACCATTCACAGAAGGGAATCCGGTGAGGTACATCGCTTTGGAAGAGGCCTTCTCCATCCCCGGCATCGCCGATCCCATGTCCCAGTTATCCTCTCGGACAACACCATATGCAGAAGAATGGCTGCGTAAATTGCCCGACTTCACCCGATACCGGCTCCCGGAGATGGACGCCGCCGGTATCGATGTCCAGGTGCTGTCGCTGACCGTTCCCGGTGTGCAGGCCGACGTCGACGCCGATACCGCGCGCGACAATGCCCGGCGCGCCAACGACTTCCTTGCCGACGTGGTGTCCCGGCACCCGACCCGTTTTCGCGGTTTCGCCGCCCTGCCGCTGCAGGACCCCCAGGCGGCGGTGGCCGAATTGGAGCGCTGCATCACCGAACTGGGTTTCTGTGGCGCGCTGGTCAACGACCATTTGGGTGGTCACTATCTCGACGAGCCGGTGTTCGAACCGCTGTGGGAAGCGCTGGAATCCCTGGTTGTACCGCTGTATCTGCATCCCGGCGCCCCACCGGTCGACCACTGGCACGTGCTCAACGGCCACCCGGAACTCTACGGCGCCATGTGGAGCTGGGCGGCCGAGGTGTCCGGGCACGCGCTGCGGATCCTGTGCGGCGGGGTGTTCGACCGCCATCCGGCCGCGACGCTGATTCTCGGCCACATGGGCGAGTTCCTGCCGTTCCAGCGCAGCCGACTGGACTCGCGCTATGCGACCACCGTCACCGACTGCCGGCTGCAGCGCCCCCCGTCGGCCTACCTGGGCACCAACGTCGTCTTCACCACCAGCGGCGTGTTCTCCCCGGCGGCCCTCACCGGCGCCGTGCTGGAGGTCGGGGCGGACGCCATCATGTTCTCCGTCGACTATCCCTACGAGTCGTCGCAGGCGGCCGTCGACGGGTTCGAGCGCACCACGCTGAGCCCGGGTGATCGCGAGAAGATCGCGCACGGCAACGCCGAACGCATCCTGAGGATCAACGTATCGTGAGGATTTGAGTCATCCGAGGACCGCCCCGGCCCGGTCGGCTGCCTCCAGGATTGCCCAGCGCGGGTACCGATGGGGTGATGCACTGACTGCAAACAATCCCCGTGTGGCACCGGAGGCTGCAGCCGAACTGATCGCGCTGCTCGCCGACGGGCAGCACCCCCTGCGCCACGTCGCGGCAGGTGCGTGGGCACCGCGACAACGACATCCATTGGCGGCAGGAGCAACTCGACCAGCCGGCCGCCATGCCGCGTTGTCGTTGTCGTTGTCGTTGTCGTTGTCGTTGTCGTCGTCGGTGGGCTCGTTGTCGTTGAACCACCCCGAGTTTCGTGCACACCTTCTTTTGTGGGAAGGATGGCACGATGCCAAGCAAGTACGACCCGGAGGTCAAGGCGAAGGCGGTCCGG
>NZ_JBMIOP010000171.1:0-28850 GCF_049197365.1 Mycobacterium sp. THU-M104 | reverse complement strand
AAGGACCCGTCGACCGCAACAGCTACAACATCACCGTCGACATCACCATCAACGACCAGTTGACAACCGGCCCATGAACCTAACTACGCGGCATTGGGGCTAGTCGTTCTGCAGGTAACTGAGCAGACGCAGAATCTCGAGGTACAGCCAGACCAGGGTCACCGTCAGACCCAGCGCGATGCCCCATGCCGCCTTCTCGGGCGCGCCAGCACGCACCATCTGGTCGGCGGCGTCGAAGTCGATGAGGAAGCTGAAGGCCGCGATACCGATGCACGCGATCGAGAACAGGATGGCCAACGGCCCGCCGCTGCGCAGACCCATACCCTCGCCGCCGCCCACACCGAACATCGCCAGCACGAAGTTACCGAGCATCAGGCCCAGCACCCCGAACATGGCGGCGATCAGGTACCGGGTGAACTTGGGCGTGACCCGAATGGACCCGGTCTTGTACACGACGAGCATGCCGAAGAACACCCCGAAGGTGCCCAGAACGGCCTCGCCGATCAGAGAACCGGCGCTGGCCGAGGACACCTGGTAGTTCGCGAACACGAACGAGACGGCGCCGAGGAACAGCCCTTCCAGCACCGCGTAGCTCAGCACGATCGCCGGGCTGTCCTGCTTCCGGCCGAAGGTGGCCACCAGCACCAGCCCCAAGCCGCCGAGCGCTCCGATCATGGTCAGCGGCATCGCCAGAGCGACGTTCGCCGACACCAGGAAGTAGGAGACGATCGCGGCGGCCGACAGCACGGCCAGCGTGATGCCGGTCTTGGTGACGACGTCGTCGATGGTCACCGGGCGGGAGGCTTCGACCTCCTGATAGGGAGCCCGGTAAGGGTCGGCCTGGTGATAGCCCTGCTGCACTTGCGGCGCGCCTGTACCGAATCGCGCATATCCGCCGCTCTGCTTGGGCAGCGAACGAAATACCGGGTTGCTTGTCTCCCGCACCGTCGGATCCTCTCTCATAGCTGTGGCTTCGAGCTGTGCGAACACACACTCAACGATCAGTGGCCCGACCGGGGTTCCCGACAGAGCCGGCGTCTCACGAGTATTTCCTGCCTCGCATGTGGTTGTCGGCTTAAACATAGACCTTACCCGCGGGCATCGCCGACCTTGGAACGATCTAGATTTCTCCTCGAGGCCGGGACAGCCGCGAAGCGGCTCGGGCGGATGTGAACGGATCGCGAACAACAGACAACAGGAGGCCAGGGCGTGACAGCAGGATCCGAGGAGGTTCTGACCCGCGTCGAGGGGGGCGTCGGCGTGATCACGCTCAACCGCCCCAAAGCGATCAACTCGCTCAACCAAGCCATGGTGGACTCGCTGCGGGCGGTGCTCACCGCCTGGGCCGGCGACGACGCGGTGGGCGCGGTGGTGCTGCGCGGCGCGGGGGATCGCGGACTGTGCGCCGGCGGCGACGTCGTCGCGATTTACCACAGCGCCCGCAAGGACGGGGTGGTGGCGCGGCGCTTCTGGCACGACGAGTATCTGCTCAACGCGCAGATCGGCCGGTTCGCCAAGCCCTATGTCTCGTTGATGGACGGCATCGTGATGGGCGGCGGGGTCGGTGTCAGCGCGCACGCGAACACGCGGGTGGTGACCGACACCTCCACGGTCGCGATGCCCGAGGTAGGCATCGGGTTCATCCCCGACGTGGGCGGGGTTTTCCTGCTGTCCCGCGCGCCGGGCGGGCTGGGCCTGCACGCCGCCCTGACCGGAGCCCCATTTTCCGGCGCCGACGCCATCGCGATGGGATTCGCCGACCATTACGTGCCGCACGGCGATCTCGAGGCGTTCACCCGTGCGGTCGTCACCGAAGGACCCGACGGCGCACTGGCCCACCACGCCGTCGAACCCCCGGCGAGTGATCTTGGCGCCCAGCGAGACTGGATCGATGAATGCTACACCGGCGACAGCGCCGAGGACATCCTCGCCGCCCTCCGCCGACACGGCGCGGCAGCCGCGCGGGACGCCGCCGACCTGATCGCCACCCGCTCCCCCGTCGCGGTGTCGGTGACGCTGGCAGCGGTGCGCCGGGCCGCCAAGCTGGAGACGCTGGAAGACGTTCTGGTGCAAGACTATCGGGTGTCGAGCGCATCGCTGCGCTCACACGACCTGGTGGAGGGCATCCGCGCGCAGCTGATCGACAAGGATCGCAACCCGAAGTGGTCCCCGGCGACGCTGGCCGAAGTCAGCGCGGCCGACGTCGAGGCGTATTTCGCGCCGGTCGACGACGACTTGAGTTTTTGAGAAAGGCGGATTCGATGACAGACAGGACATTCGAGACCATTCTCGTCGAGCGCGACGAGCGGATCGGCATCATCACGCTGAACCGGCCGCAGTCGCTCAACGCCCTCAACAGCCAGGTGATGAGCGAAGTCACCTACGCAGCAACCGAATTCGACGGTGACCCCGGCATCGGCGCGATCATCATCACCGGATCGGCCAAGGCCTTCGCCGCCGGTGCCGACATCAAGGAGATGGCCGACCTGACCTTCGCGGACGCCTTCAGCGCCGACTTCTTCGCCCCCTGGGCCACACTGGCGGCCGTGCGCACCCCGACGATCGCCGCGGTCGCGGGCCACGCACTCGGCGGTGGCTGCGAACTCGCGATGATGTGCGACCTGCTGATCGCGGCCGATACGGCCAAGTTCGGCCAGCCGGAGATCAAACTCGGCGTGCTGCCCGGCATGGGCGGCTCCCAACGGCTGACCCGCGCCATCGGCAAGGCCAAGGCCATGGACCTCATCCTGACCGGGCGCACCATCGACGCCACCGAAGCCGAACGCAGCGGCCTGGTCTCGCGTGTGGTGCCGGCCGAGGACCTGCTGACCGAGGCCAGGGCCGTCGCCACCACCATCTCGCGAATGTCGCGCTCGGCGGCCCGGATGGCCAAGGAGGCCGTCAACCGCTCGTTCGAGTCCACCCTGGCCGAGGGACTGCTCTACGAACGCCGGCTGTTCCACTCGACGTTCGCCACCGAGGACCAGTCCGAGGGCATGGCCGCTTTCATCGAGAAACGCGCTCCGAACTTCCGCCACCGGTAGGGCTTACGATGCACCGACCGGATTCTGCGACCAACACCGCCGGCCACGAACCGGCGCCCGAAGCCGGCACGGACGCCCCAGCCCGCACAGTGCCCGAACCGCAGGAATCCGGGCCGGCCGGCGAGTCCCGGCCGGCCGGCCCGTACTGGTGGCTACGGCACTACACCTTCACCGGCACCACCGTCGGCCTGATCTTCGTCTGGTTCTCGATGACGCCGTCACTGCTGCCCCGCAGCGCGCCGTTCCAGGGTCTGGTCAGCGGGATCTCCGGCGCCATCGGCTATGGCATCGGCGTCTTCGCGGTGTGGCTGGTCGGCTACATGCGCGACCTGGATTCCAGTCCGCCGGCGCCGCGGTGGGCGTGGATGCTGCTGATCCCGATCGGGGCGGTCGGCATGGTGATCATGGCGATCCGCTTTCACGTCTGGCAGGACGACGTGCGCGATCTGATGGGCGTCCCGCACCTGCGCTGGTACGACTACCCGGTGGCCGCAGGGTTGTCGCTGGTGGTGCTGTTCAGCCTGGTCGAGATCGGGCAGTCCACTCGCTGGCTGGTCAGCTTTCTGGTCGACCGGGTCGACCGGGTGGCACCGTTCCGCCTCTCGGCGACCATCGTGGTGGTCGCCCTCGCGGCGCTGTCGATCACTGTGCTCAACGGGGTCGTGCTCAAGGTCGCGATGCGCACCATGAACAACACCTTCGCCTCGGCCAACGACGAGGAGAACCCCGACACCGCGCCGCCGAGGACCCCGCTTCGATCCGGTGGTCCGGGGTCACTGGTGTCCTGGGACTCGCTGGGCCGGGAGGGCCGAGTCTTCGTCGAGGGCGGCCCGACGGTCGAGCAGCTCACCGCGTTCAACGGGGTGCAGGCCACCGAGCCGATCCGGGCCTACGCCGGGCTGAACTCCGCCGACGGCATCACCGCGACCGCCGAGCTCGCGGCCCGGGAGCTCCAGCGCACGGGCGGGCTGCGGCGTGCTGTCGTCGCGGTGGGGACCACCACCGGCACCGGCTGGATCAACGAGGCCGAAGCCTCGGCGCTGGAGTACATGTACGACGGCAACACCGCGGTCGTGAGCATGCAGTACTCGTTTCTGCCGAGCTGGCTGTCGTTCCTGGTGGACAAGGAGAACGCCCGGCACGCGGGTCAGGCGCTCTTCGAGGCCGTCGACAGGCTGGTCCGGAAGCTGCCCGAGGAGCATCGCCCCAAGCTCGTGGTGTTCGGCGAGAGCCTGGGATCGTTCGGCGCCGAGGCGCCGTTCATGAGCCTCAACAACGTCCTGGCCCGCACCGACGGGGCGCTGTTCAGCGGACCGACCTTCAAAAACACCATCTGGACGGACCTCACCGCCACCCGCGATGCCGGCTCACCGGAGTGGCTGCCGATCTACCACGACGGCAAGAACGTCCGGTTCGTCGCCCGCGCGAGCAACTTCGCCCGCCCGGACGCCCCGTGGGACGTCCCGCGGGTGGTCTACCTTCAGCACGCGTCGGACCCGATCGCCTGGTGGACGCCCAGCCTGCTGTTCAAGGAGCCGGATTGGCTCAAGGAGAAGCGGGGCTACGACGTGCTGCCCCAGACACGCTGGATCCCGGTGGTGACGTTCCTGCAAATCACCGCGGACATGGCGGTCGCCCTGGACGTGCCGGAGGGGCATGGCCACCGTTACGTCGCCGACGTCGCCAACGGCTGGGCCGCCGTCTTGTCCCCGCCCGGCTGGACGCCGGACAAGACCGACCGGCTGCGGCCGCTGTTGCACTCCAACAACTAGATCCAGCGCCGAAACGGACAGCCGAAACGAGCAGCCGAAACGAGCAGCCGAAACCGGCGGGGTGGTACGCGCGGCTTCACCGCCGAGAACACCTGCAGGATCCGAAGTGCTCCCTCACGTCGGCCGGTGGCTGGAATCTGCCCCCCCATAATTTGACCGCATAGATTGACATCGTGCGCAGTTTCAGCCGTTCGTTCCCACGCTGGGGCACGGCCATCGTCGCGGCCGGGACACTGGCTTGTTCGCCGGCGCTCACGGGCTGCTCGCACGGTGCCCACCGCGGCGGGACCACGTCGTCACCGGCGCGGCCGTCGGGCGCGGGCAGCGTCGCGGATCCGGCGCCACCGGATGCGGTCGGTCTCTCCCCCGCCGGCGTGACGACCCGCGTGGATGTCCCGGCCGATTCCACCGAGGAGCAGTATTTCCAGGCCTGTCACGCCGCGAAGGTGTGGATGGACGCCCAGCCCGACACCGGCGCATCACGGGTCGAGATGTATCTGGCGATGGTTCAGGCGTCGCCGTCGGGAACCCCGGGCAGCTGGAATACAGCGTGGGCGCGACTGAGCCTGGCCCGGCAGGCGGCCGTGATCGTCGCCGCGCGGGCGGCCGCCGATGACGAGTGCGGGTAGCGACAGGGCCGCACCGTTATCGGCAGCATTGTCGAGATCACGGTGCACACAAGCGCCGCACGGACAGCCGGGGACCGTGCCGCCGCGCAGAATGAGTGGATGCCCGGTGAACCTGTTGCGGCGGTCTCCCACCCCTCGGCACCGCTGCGGGTGGCGCTGTCGCTCGGCAGCGGAGGCGCCCGCGGCTACGCCCACATCGGGGTGATCGAGGCGCTGCAGGCACGTGGCTACGACATCGTGGGAATCGCCGGTTCGTCGATGGGCGCGCTTGTGGGCGGCCTGCAGGCGGCCGGACGCCTCGACGAGTTCGCCGAGTGGGCGAAGTCGCTGACCCAGCGCACGATCCTGAGGCTGCTGGACCCCTCCATCAGTGCTGCCGGGGTGATGCGGGCCGGCAAGATCCTGGACGCGGTACGCGACATCCTGGGCCCGGTCACCATCGAGCAACTGTCCATCCCCTACACCGCGGTCGCGACCGATCTGCTGGCCGGCACAGCGGTGTGGTTCCAGCACGGTCCCCTCGACGAGGCGATCCGTGCTTCCATCGCGATCCCCGGGGTGATCGCCCCGTACGAGGTCGACGGACGGCTGCTGGCCGACGGCGGCATCCTCGATCCGCTGCCGATCGCCCCGCTCTCGGCGGTCAACCCCGACCTCACCATCGCGGTGAACCTCAGCGGCAGCGAGGTGATCGGCAGCCGCGGCGCCGGGCCGGGCGCCACCGCCGAGTGGTTGAACCGCATGGTGCGCAGCACCTCCGCGCTGCTCGACACCGCCGCCGCCCGCTCACTGCTCGACCGGCCGACGGCCCGTGCAGTGCTGGGAAGGTTCGGCGTGGGGCCCGACGTCGAGCGGGCCGAGACGGAATCCGACGCCGACCTGAAGGAGCCCGCCGAGGACCCGCAAGGCGAATCGGACGTTCCGCGGCTGAGCGGCTTCGAGGTGATGAACCGGACGATCGACATCGCCCAGTCGGCGCTGGCGCGCCACAGCCTGGCGGCGTACCCGCCCGACCTGTTGATCGAGGTCCCGCGCTCGACCTGCCGCAGCCTGGAATTCCACCGGGCAGTCGAGGTGATTTCCGCCGGCCGCGAGGTGGCCGACCGGGCGCTGGACGCCTTCGAAGCCGACTGCGGCGCCGGCGCGGCGCCCGCGACCGAGGGCTGACCGGCACACGCCGGGCGCGCCTACGACGCCGGCTCGTCGCACTCGGACTCGGACTCGGACTCGGACTCGGCGAGCTGGTGGCGGGGCGGGACGGGCAGCGCCAGACTGCGGCTGATGTGCAGGTCCGCGTCGACGTGGATCAGCTCGCCGGGCTCCATCAGCTGCCAGCGCGGATCGTCGTCCATCGGCTCGCTGGCGAACACCACCGAGGGCCGGTCGCGCAGGTGCCGCGAGAAGGCGCGGATCCGGTCGGTACGCAGGTGCAAATCCCGTTCGGCGTCCCCGGGGCGGCGATCCAGGACGTAGAGCGTATGGGTCTGCGGATAGCGCAGGGCCCACATCTCGGTGGCCGTGCTCAGCAGCACGTTGAGCGCATAGAGCGGCACGGTGTCGGCGAGCCAGCGCGTGGCGTCGAGCAGGCCCGCCGTCACGTCGCCGTCGTGGGCACGGATGCGGGCGGTGATCAGGGCGAAGACCCGCTCGGAATCGGTCTGGCCGAGCACCAGGTCGTCGGTGCCGGCCTCGCGCAGCCGTTCGTCGACGGTGTCGAGCCCCCGGACCACGCCGTTGTGGGCGAACAGCCGCCCGTCCTGCAGGAACGGGTGGGTGTTGCGCACATCGAGGCCGCCGGTCGTCGCGTAACGGACGTGGGCGAGGAAGGTCGTGCCGGTCATGTCGTGGGCTTCGGCGGCGAAGGCGGTATCGTCCCAGGCCGCCATCGGCTGCTTGCACAGCTGCGGGTGACCGTGCTCGTCGAAGACGCCCAAGCCCGTGCCGTCGGGGTTTCTCCGGCTCTGCCGGGACAGGTTGTCCGGGGCATCCAGCAGCCAGAAAGTCGCGGTGCACACCTGCGTCCCGGCGTGCAGGCCAAAAAGTCGACACATGCTTTCGACAGTAACGAGAGCGTGTCCTCGCGCGATCAGTCGCGGGCTTCGATCACCCAGTAGCCGTGTTCGGCGTATCGCGCCCGGATGGCCTTCTTGTCGTACTTGCCGACACTGGTCCGCGGGATCTCGTCGA
The DNA here is from genome assembly GCF_049197365.1 of Mycobacterium sp. THU-M104. Taxonomy (NCBI): domain Bacteria; kingdom Bacillati; phylum Actinomycetota; class Actinomycetes; order Mycobacteriales; family Mycobacteriaceae; genus Mycobacterium; species Mycobacterium sp. THU-M104. The sequence continues at coordinate 21,218 of NZ_JBMIOP010000171.1, read as the reverse complement.
CGAACGTCCACCGCTCCGGCAGCCACCACCGGACGACTTTGTCGGCGAGGAACTTGCGCAGCTGCTCGGCGGTGGGCGGCTCGCCCTGTTTGGCCACGACCACCGCCAGCGGCCGTTCCTGCCACCTCTCGTCGGGAACTCCAACGACTGCGGCCTCGAGCACGTGCGGATGCCCGATCAGGCAGTTCTCCAACTCCACCGAGGAGATCCACTCACCGCCGGATTTGATGACGTCCTTGGCCCGGTCGGTCAGGGTGACGAAGCTGCGCTCGTCGATGCGGCCGACGTCGCCGGTGCGCAGCCAGCCCGAGTCGAACTTGGATTCGTCGCGCCCCTGGTAGTAGGAGCCGGCGATCCACGGTCCGCGGACCTCGACCTCGCCCACGGCGTTGCCGTCGTTGGGCAGCGGCCGGCCCTCGTCGTCGACGATGCGCATCTCCACCCCACACACCGGCTGCCCCTGGGTCGCGCGGTACGCCCACCGCTGCTCCTGCGGGGTCCCCGGCGGCGGCCAGGCCATGGTGGCCATCGGGGACGTTTCCGTCATCCCCCACAACTGCCGGATCTGGACGCCGTGCTTCTCCTCGAAGGTGCGCATCAGCGACAGTGGGACGGCCGAACCGCCGCAGGCCACCACCCGCAGCGACGACAGGTCGTGGTCCGGGTTCTCTTCGAGGCGATGGGCGATGTCGTTCCAGATGGTGGGCACCGCACCCGCCACGGTGGGCCGCAGCTTCTCGATCATGTCGATCACCGACCGGGCGTCGAGATGGCGGTCGGGCAGCACGATGTCGGCACCCGCCATCAGTGCCGCGTACGGCAGGCCCCACGCGTTGGCGTGAAACATCGGCACGATGGGCAACACCGTGTCGTCTGTCCCGATGCCGATGCCGTTGGCGGTGCACGTCGTGACGGAGTGCAGGAAGCTGGAACGGTGGCTGTAGACCACACCTTTGGGGTTACCGGTGGTGCCGCTGGTGTAGCACATCGCGGCCGCGGAACGCTCATCGATGTCCGGCCACTCGAATTCGGCGGGCTCCGCGGCGACGACGTCGTCATAGCGCACTACCGTCTTGCCCGCTTCCTCCAATGGCGCCGTGTCGCCCTCCCCGGCGGCAATCACGGTGTGCACGGTCTTCAGCTCGGGCAGCACCGGAGCCAGTTGTTCGGCCAGGGACAGGTCGACGAGCACGACGCGGTCGTCGGCTTCGGTGGCGATGTAGGCGATCTGCTCGGGAAAAAGCCGGATGTTGAGGGTGTGCAACACGGCGCCCATCGACGGCACCGCCAGGTAGGTCGCCAGGTGTTGGGCGTTGTTCCACATGAACGTGGCCACCCGCTGGTCCCCGGTGACGCCCAAGTGGCGCAGCGCGTTGGCCAGCCGGCCCGCCTGCTGACCCAGTTCCGCGTAGCTGGTGTGCCGGTAGCCGCCGCCGGTGGCCGTGGTGGCCCGGCGGGCTCCGTGGACGCCGCAGCCGTGTCGCATGATCGCGGTGATCGTCAGCGGGAAGTCCTGCATCGTGCTGTCCATCGCTGTGTCGCCTTCACGCCTTGTGTACCCTTGTGTGCGCCTTGAGTACGCCTTGAGTACGCCTTGAGTACGCCTTGAGTACGCCTTGAGTACGGTGCGCCGAATGGTATCGCCGCGTGCGGCGCACCAAGAAAACGGGTTGAAGAAAGCGGGCTGAAGAAAGCGGGCTGGCGGGACAGCCGTCTTGGGCAGGGGCGCCTTATACGAGGGCGGGTGCGCCCGCGACCAGTTCGGGCACGATCCACTCGGCGGATTCGCACTCACCCCCGGCGCTGTCGTTCCTCAGGGCCGCGATCGAGGCGACCGACGCCACGGTGACCGCGCCGGAGTACTCGGCGATGTAGAGGCAGGTGGCGTCCGGGCTTTCCACCACGCAGGACGGCGTGTCGGACACCCCGACGGTGCCGACGGTGCCGACGACGTCGTGCGTCAGCGTGCACAGCACCGTGATGCTGTCGTCGCTGACCAGGTATGCGCGATCACCGTCACCGCTGAGTGTCAGACCGGTCACGAAGCCGGTGATCTCACCGAGTTTGCGCGTGCCGGTGATCCTGCGGGTGCGGGTGTCGACGACGTCGATCACGGCACCGACCTCCGGTGCGCTGCTCAGTACGTAGGCCCGCGCGCCGTTGGGGCTGAGCGCAACATCGCGGATGGGCAGGCCGATGTCGACGGCGGCGAGGACGCGCGCGCCACCAAGCCCGGACCGCGCGCCCGTCTCGATCGCGACCAGTTGTGCGCCGGAGGCGACATAGAGGTGAACGCCGTCGGGGCTGACCCGCAGGCACGTCGTGGTGGGCGCCGACGCGTCACCACCGGCGACGGCGTTGGTCGCGTCGGTGAGATCGAGTGTTTCCACCGCGCCTGTCGTCGTGTCCAGCAGGGCGACGTCTGCGATTCCGGCGCCGTGGCGGCCGGCATAGACATGCGACCCGTCGAGGCTCACCGCCAGGTCGCTCACGCTGTACGCCAGCGGATGGGACGCGACGACGGCGTGGGCAGGCAGGTCGATGACTGCAATGGCGTCGTACGCCGCGGTAGCGGTGCGGACGTACGCCTGGCCGGAGTCGAGGCCGCCCACCGCGATCGCCGACGGCTCGCCCAGGCCGGCGAACGTTCCGGTGATCCGGCAGGTGGCGGCGTCGATGACGGAGACGCTGTGGTCGGCGAAGTTGGCCACGAGCAGCCGCGAGCCGTCGGGGGTGACGGCGATGGCGCTGATCGGACCTTTCCCCACAGCGATCTTTCCGACGATCGGGAAATCCGGCGCCCCGGCGAGCTCGGTCACCTGGCCGGCCCGCGCAATCGTCCGGTCGTTCGCGTCTTTCATGCCGACACCGCCTTTGCCGTGTTCGTCGTGCGTCCGCGCGACAGTAGTAGCGAGAACCTTTGCGAGAACGGCCGCGCTGATTCACCCGTGTCACAGCACCTGCAAGGTGACTGCTGTTGCAAATGCTACCGGTTGAATTCCACACGGAAATAAAGCAAATTCGCGCCGTGTAACCCAGATCACTTGGATGGAGCGGGAAGTGGCGTTGCGGCCAGCCGCTTTTCACGCCGAGGCAAACGTCACTTACCCGCGCTTACTGTAATTCTCCTGCCATCGCTAACTTTCGGGGCGCGTGGTCACCGGAACCGAAAACTGAGAAACTCTCAGTTGCAAAAACACTATCGAGGCAAATGTCACAGCGATCCCAGCCGCTTTCTCAACCGCAATGAGTCGTCGGCCGCCCACGCGCCACACCGTCGACAACGTCGACCTTGTCGTTGTAGAACGCCGCCAGACCAGCGATCTGGGCGACCGCGGGCAGGAGGTAGTGGTACGTCCACGCCAGGTCGGCATGGACGGTGTCGCCGGCCCGCACGTACGGACTGCAGGTTGTTCTCGTCGCGCAGCAACCCGGCGGTTCCGGGGCGACTACTGGTCCTTGGACGCCAAGCCGGCGGGCGCGTGCGCGATGGCACTGCGGATGGCTTCGGCCAGCGCCAGAGCGCTCTCCTCGGTGAGTTCGAGCGCCACCCGCGCCGACGGGCCCAGCTGCGGATTGATCACGTCGATGTTGACGGTGTGGCCGTAGGGCGCATGCACCGGATGGTCGACGTACACCGTCGCGCGGTCTGCGCCGAACCATCCCGTCGCGCCCTTGCCGCTGCCGTCGATCTCGACGTGTTCGGTGAGATAGGTGCACATGGGTTGACAGACCTAGCCTTTCAGATGGGTGGCGAAAAACTCGTCGATGTGCCGCCACCCGTCCAGCGCGGCCTCCACCCGGTAAGCGGGCCGGTCGACGGCGAAGAACGCATGGCCGGCGCCGTCGTAGGAATGGAATTCGTGCGGCTTGCCCAGCTTGTCCAGCTCGGCGTCGAGCGTGGCGACCGCTTCGGGTGAGGGGAACTGGTCCTCGTTCCCGAACAGGCCCAGCAGCGGGCAGCTCAGGTTGGGCGCCATGTCGAGGATGGGACTGATGGCCTTGGGCGTCCCCGCCGGGGGATCTTCGACGATGAACGCGCCGTAGCAGTCCACCGCCGCGTCCAGCTGCAGCGAGCACGCCGCCAGGAACGCGTGCCGACCGCCCGAGCAGTGCCCGATCACGCCGAACTTCCCGTTCGCGCCGGGCAGCGTGCGCAGGTGTTCGATCGCGCCGGCCACGTCGCCGACCAGCCGCTCGTCGGGCACCCCGCCCGCCGCTCGCGCCGCCGCGGCGGCGTCGTCCGGGGAAGCGCCCGGCGCCTCGCGCGAATACAGGTTCGGCGCCACCGCGTGATAGCCGTCGACGGCGAGCCGACGAACGAACTCCTTGGTCTGCCGGTCGTGTCCGGGCATGTGGTGGATCCAGACGATCCCGCCGCGCGACCCCTCGGCCAGCGGCATGGCGCGATAGGCCTCGATCTGGCCGCCCCCGTGGCCGGTGATGCTGATCGTCTCCGCGCGGATCGCGTCCGGGCTGACCGTGCTCATCGCGAAGCTCCTTCCCGGGCCGCAACGTCGAGTGCGGAACGCTCGCGGCCCTGCTGGCACGCCCCGCCGCCACCAAGGTATCCAAGGCCCTATCCAGGGCCCGTATCCAAGGCCCGTATCCAAGACCCGGATCCAAGGCCCGTATCCAAGGCCCCGGCACGCTGGCGGACGCGCCCGTCAGCCGATCACCCCGCGCTACATCCCCGCGTGCATGCGCTGCACCCCGTGCATGGCATACCGGGAGAAATCGCATACCGAGAGAAATCGCATACCGGGAGAAGTCGCCCAGCACGTGAACGCCGCACCCGCCGTCACCGGCGCCTGTCGCGCACCTTGTAGGTGGACGGCCACGATTTTCGCGACTCGCCTCCGGTCAGCGGCGTCCCCATCCCGCCGACCTTGACGCTGTACGCCTCCTTGCCGGGGCCGACTTCGCGGTTGGCGTGCTCCTGCGCCAGGTAGTACAGCTCGTCGATGGTGGCCTCGTCGTAGGCGACGAACGAGGTTTCCCGCTCGACGTCCTCGATCCCGGCCAGCAACCGCGCGGGCAGCACCCGCGACACCAGCGCAGCCAGCACCAGCAGCACGACCGGGACGACCCAGTAGCAGACGAACGACAGCGGGGTCGTCGCGTCGCGGATCGTGGCGTCGCGGTGCACGAGCGGCGGGATGGCCGACGACACGGTCATGCCGGCGAATGCGGCGACCCACGCCCAGGTAAGCAGTCCGGACATCCGGCCGAACAGCTCGGTAGTGACGACGTCGGGCGGCTGCTCCGCAGCGACGACGTCCGCCACGAACGACCTGCCCAGGAACGCACCGCTCACGGTGACGAGCAGGATGCCGGCGTTGCCCAGCGGCAGCATCCACGCCAGGGCGAACGACTCGCCGAGAGCCAGGGCGAGAACCGTCAGGAGCCCGAAAGTCGCCACCGCACCGGCTTGCGGCACGCGTCCGGCCTTACCCGGGAATCCCCCGATCAGCAGCGCCGCGAGAGCGGTCACCAGGGCACACGACGCGGCGGCGGTCGCGGGAACGTTGCCGACCAGCGACCAGTAGACGATCCACGGCGCCAACCCGAACAGCATACCCACGGGGGGTCAGTGTATGGCCGCCGGCCGGCCGGCGCAGTGGCTTCGCAGTGGCTTCGCAGTGGCTTCGCGGCGGCTTCGGGCGCCACGCCGGCCGCGGCTTGACAGCACTCCAGCACGGCCTCATTATGTTGCGAATTACCGAACGCGTTTCGTATTACGCAACATATGCAATAATCGCCGAGGGCAGGGCTGTATGGGACCGAAAGTTGTCATCGTGGGCGCCGGCATCGTCGGGACGTCGCTGGCCGACGAGCTCACCGCGCGCGGTCTCACCGAGGTCACCGTCGTCGACCGCGGCGGGTTGTTCGCCACCGGCGGATCCACGTCGCACGCCCCTGGCCTGGTGTTTCAAACCAACTCCTCGCGCACCATGAGCGCGTTCGCCCGCTACACCGTCGAGAAGTTCTCGGCGCTGCGTCACCCGGGCGGCCCGGTGTTCAACGGTGTCGGCGGGCTCGAGGTCGCCACCACGGCCGAGCGCTGGGCGGACCTGCACCGCAAGGCGGGCTGGGCGCAGGCCTGGGGCATCCCGGGGCGTATCGTCGACGCCGCCGAGTGCGCCGTGCTGCACCCGCTGCTGGACCGCGAGCAGATCCTGGGCGGCTTCCACACCCCGACGGACGGGCTCGCCGCGGCCCTGCGGGCGGCCGAGGCCCAGGCGCGGCGCGCGACCGAACGCGGCGCGGTTTTTGTGCCCGGCACCGAAGTGCTCGGGGTGGTGGACCGCAACGGCCGGGTCTGCGGCGTCCGCACCGCGCGCGGGGCCATCGACGCCGACATCGTGGTGTGCGCGGCCGGGTTCTGGGGGGCTCAGCTGGCCCACCAGGTCGGGCTGACCTTGCCGCTGGTACCGATGGCCCACCAGTACGCCACGACCGGGCAGGTCGCCCCGCTGGTGGGCCGCAACACCGACGACCGCGACGCGGGCCTGCCGATCCTGCGCCACCAGGACGCCGATCTCTACTTCCGTGAGCACGTCGACCGGCTGGGCATCGGCTACTACGGGCACCCGCCGATGCCCCTGGGAGCCGATGCCATGTCCACCCTGCCGGTCGACACCGCCGGTGAGCCGATGCCGTCGATGTTGCCGTTCACCGAGGAGGACTTCGCCCCGGCCTGGCGCGACTCTGTGCGGCTGCTGCCCGCGCTGGGCGACACCAAGGTCGAGACGGGCTTCAACGGGATCTTCTCGTTCACCCCGGACGGCTTCCCGCTGCTCGGCGAGCACCGCGACCTCGGCGGGTTCTGGGTCGCCGAGGCGGTCTGGGTCACCCACTCGGCCGGGGTGGCCAAAGCCGTCGCCGAATGGATCGTGCACGGCGCCCCCTCGGTCGATGTGCACGAGAGCGACCTGTACCGGTTCGAGGAGTTCGCGCGCAGTCCGCGGTTCATCGAGCAGACCTGCGCGCAGGCGTTCGCCGAGGTCTACGACATCGTGCACCCGCACCAGCACCGCAGCGCGCTGCGCGGCCTGCGCACCAGCCCCTTTCACGCCCGACAGGTCGAGCTGGGGGCCTTCTTCTACGAGGGCGGCGGCTGGGAACGGCCCGCGTGGTTCGAGGCCAACGCCGGTCTGGTCGCGGCCACCGGCATGCAGGTTCCCGACCGCGACGACTGGGCCGGCCGGTTCTGGTCGCCGATCGCCGTCGCCGAAGCGGCCTGGACCCGGCACCGCGTCGCGCTGTACGACATGACGCCGCTCACCCGTTACGAGGTGAGCGGCACGGGCGCTGCCGGCTTCCTGCAGCGGCTGTGCACCAACGACGTCGAGAAGAGTGTCGGGTCGGTGACCTACACCCTGATGCTCGACGAAAGCGGCGGCATCCGAAGCGATCTGACCGTCGCTCGGCTGGCCGAGAACCGATTCCAGGTGGGCGCCAACGGACCGCAGGACTTCGACTGGATGTCCCGGCACCTGCCCGACGACTGCAGCGTCACGCTGCGCGACGTCACCGGGGGCACCTGCGGCGTGGGCGTGTGGGGGCCGGCCGCGCGTGAGCTGATACAACCCCTGTGCCAAGACGACTTGTCGCACAGCGCTTTCCCGTACTTCCGCGCGTTGCAGACCTACCTGGGCGCCCTGCCGGTCACCATGCTGCGGGTGTCCTACGTCGGCGAACTGGGCTGGGAGGTCTACACCGAGGCCGGCTACGGCGCCGCACTGTGGGACCTGCTGTGGACCGCCGGCCGGGGCCACGGGGCCGTCGCCGCGGGCCGTCTGGCGTTCAACAGCCTGCGCATGGAGAAGGGCTACCGCGCGTGGGGCACCGACATGACCGCCGAGCACCGGCCCGACGAAGCGGGCCTGGGCTTCGCGGTGTGCATGACCAAGGGCGACTTCATCGGAAAGGCTGCCTTGTGCCCGTCCGTCACGCGAACGATGCTGCACACCATCGTGTTCGACGATCCGGCCGCCGTGGCACTCGGCAAGGAACCTGTCTACGACGGTGACGGGTGCATCGGGTTCGTCACCAGCGCCGGATATTCACCCACCCTCGGCCGCACCGTCGCCTACGCCTGGCTGACCCCCGCCGCGACCGTCGGCGACACGCTCACCGTCGAGAACCGCGGACGCCGCCACACCGCGACCGTGCACCCGCACGCCGTCGTGGACCCAGAACAGACCAGGATCCGGAGGTAGACCGATATGCCCACGACCACAACGGCTTACGATGTCATCGTCGTCGGACTGGGCGGGATGGGAAGCGCGGCTGCCTATCACGTCGCCACCCGCGGGCACCGGGTCCTCGGCCTGGAGCGCCACGAGCCGGTGCACGCCAACGGATCCAGCCACGGCGGCTCGCGCATCATCCGCCAGTCCTACTTCGAAGACCCCGGCTACGTGCCGCTGCTGCTGCGCGCCTACGAGCTGTGGGACAAGCTGGCCGTCGACGCCCAGCGCGAGGTGTACCGGCTCACCGGGGGCCTGTTCATCGGGCCGCCGGACTGCCAGACCGTCGCGGGCAGCATGCGGGCCAGCCGCCAGTGGGGACTGGTGCACGAGGTGCTCGACGCCGCCGAGATCACCGCGCGGTTCCCCCACTTCACACCCCACCCGGGTGACATCGCGCTCTACGAAGCCAAGGCGGGCTTCGCCCGCCCCGAGGCGACGGTGCGCGCGCACCTCGAACTCGCCGAAAAGAACGGCGCCACATTGCACTTCGAAGAGCCGGTGCTGCAATGGAGACAGACCCGCGACGGTGTGCGGGTGAGGACCCCGCGCGGTTCCTACACGGCCGGGCAGCTGGTCATCTGCCCGGGCGCCTGGGCGCCGCAACTGCTGGGCGAGTTCGGGGTCCCGATCACGGTGCAACGTCAGGTGATGTACTGGCTGAACCCGATCGGCGGCGCCGCCGCATTCGCGGACGATCCGATCTTCATCGACGAAAACACCTCCGGCGCTCAGATATACGGTTTCCCGGCGATCGACGGGCCACGCGGCGGCGTCAAAGTCGCCTTCTTCCGCAAAGGCGTCGCTTGCACGCCGGAAACCATCGACCGGGAGGTGCATCCGCAGGAGATCGACGAGATGACGGCGCGGGTCACCGAGTTGTTGCCGGCGCTGGCGGGCGACTGCCTGCACGCGGCGACCTGCATGTACTCCAACACCCCCGACCAGCACTTCGTCATCGCCCGGCATCCGGGCTGCGCCAATGTCACCGTGGCGTGCGGGTTTTCGGGGCACGGGTTCAAGTTCGTGCCGGTGGTCGGCGAGATCCTCGCCGATCTGTGCATCGAGGGCGCCACCGCCCACCCCGTCTCGTTGTTCGACCCGCAGAGACCGGTGACCCGATGACCTCCACCGCACGGCCGTCACCGGCGCTGCTGCCGACCCTGGGCGGCGACTACTACACCAGCGCGGCCGTCTTCGCCGCCGAACAACAGCACATGTTCGAGCACATGTGGTTCTGCGTCGTGCGCAACGATGACGTGGGCGAGCCGGGCCAGTTCAAGAACGTTCAGGTGGGCCGGGAAAGCGTGCTCGTGGTGCGCGGACGCGACCGGGTGTTGCGCGCCTTCCTCAACGTGTGCCGGCACCGCGGCGCGCTGTTGTGCACGCAACCCGAAGGCCGGGTGCGCCGCAACCTGCGCTGCCCCTACCACTCGTGGACCTATGGGTTGGACGGCGCGCTGGTGGCCGCGCCCAACCTCGGCTCGCTGACCGACGAGGACGGCGTCGGGATCGACCGCCGCGGCTACGGCCTGGTCGCGGTGGCGTTGCGTGAATGGCTGGGCTACGCGTGGGTCTGTCTGGGCGATCAGCCGCCGTCGTTCGAGGACGAAGTCGTCGGCGCGGCGGCCCACCGGCTCGGCGACCTGCGAGCCATCGACAACTACCGGATCGACACCCTGCAGGTGGGCCGGCGGGTCACCTACGACGTGGCAGCCAACTGGAAGTTGATCGTCGAGAACTTCATGGAGTGCTATCACTGCGCCACGATCCACCCTGAGCTGACCAGGCTGGTGCCCGAGTTCGCGCGGGGTCAGGCTGCCCAGTCGTCGGTGGGGCGCGGTGCCGAGTTCGGTTCGGGCGTCGACGGTTTCACCGTCGACGGCAGCGCGGGGTTCCCCAGCCTGCCCGGGGTGGACGCCGGGCAGGAGCGGCGCTATTTCGCGATCACCGTCAAGCCCACGGTGTTCATCAATCTGGTGCCCGACCACGTGATCTTCCACCGGATGTTTCCGCTGGCCCCGGATCGCACCGTCGTCGAATGCGACTGGCTCTATGCCCCCGAGGTGGCGGCCACGGGCGATCTCGCGCGTTCGGTGGAGCTGTTCCACCGGGTCAACGAACAGGACTTCGATGCCTGCCGGCGCACGCAGCCGGCGATGTCCTCGCGCGCGTACCGCGCGGGCGGGGTCCTGGTGCCCGCCGAACACCACATCGCCGAATTTCATCGGTGGGTGATCGCGCGAATCGGCACGCCCACCGCGCCGAGGTGAGCGGGCCCTGGCCGAACAGCAGTATAAGCTCGGTCGTCATGGCCAACGGCGACGACGGAGACGCCCCCGCCGGTCGCCCCGAGGCGGGCCCCGCGGTGCAATCGGTCGACCGTGCCCTGTTGGTGCTCGAACTGCTGGCGGACATGGGCAGGGGCGGGGTCACCGAGATCGCCGACGAGCTCGGCGTGCACAAGTCGACGGCGTCCCGGCTGATCGCGGCGCTGGAGTCGCGCGGCTACGTCGAACAGCTTTCCGAACGCGGCAAATACCAGCTCGGCATCGCGGTGTCGCGGCTGGCGCGCTCGCGCAGCGGACATCTGGATCTGGTCAAGCTCAGCCAGGACGCCTGCGACACGCTGGCGGCCGAGGTCGGCGAAACGGCGAATCTCGCTGTCCTCGACGAGAACCGGATCGTCAACATCGCCGAAGCCGTCAGCACCGCGGAGATCGCGCTGCAGACCTGGGTGGGCCAGACCTGCCCCGCGCACGCCACGTCGGCGGGCAAGGTGCTGCTGGCCGGCCTGGACGTCGACGACCTGCGCGGCCGGCTCGGCCCCGCGTTGGAGGCCTTCACCGACAACACCATCGTGACCATCGACGCGCTGGAGGCCGAACTGGCCGTCGCGCGACGCGCCGGATGGGCCAGCGCGCGTGAGGAACTCGAGATCGGGCTCAATGCCGTGGCCGCGCCAGTGTACGACGGCAACGGCCGGATCGCCGCGGCGCTGAGCGTGTCAGGACCCGCCTACCGGCTTGAGACCACCACGTTTGCGCAGGTCGCACAGCGCACGATCGCGGCCGCCGACAGCGTCAGCCGCCGGCTGGGCTGGACCGAGCGCGCGTCTTAGCCGCCGTCGTCTTTTATCGCGGTGTCCACCGGCATCCGCTCGCGCAGGCTGTCGTAGATCGGCGGCGACCCCACCAGGTACGCGGCGAGCACCGCCGCGGCGGTCGCGGCCATCATGGGCACGATCACCGTCGTCGTGGCGGTCATCTCCACGACGATGACCATCCCGGTGACGGGGGCGCGGACGGTGGCCCCGAAGAACGCCGCCATACCCACCAGCGCCATCGGAATCCCCAGCGACGACGCGTTCGCCGGCCACACCAGGTTGAACACGCCGACGAACAACAGCCCCCACAGCGCTCCCACCGCCAGCAACGGCGCGAAGAGCCCTCCCGGCACACCCGCCGAGTACGACAGTGGGCCCGCGACCAGCCGCACCACCAGGTAGCCGATGACCACCGAGAGAAACAAGTGGTGCCCCCCGAGAATCAGTTGGCTCACCGGGTCGCCGCCGCCCACCGCCAGCGGGTAGACGAACATCGCCAGCCCGATGACCGCGCCGATCAGCGCCGCCTTCGCGGGGGCCGGGACCCGGCCCAGCGCGGCGACGTGGTCGACGAACCACAGCACCAACCGGTTGTAGGCGGCACCCAGCGCTCCGGTCAGCAGGCCGAAGGCGACGAAGAGCGGCAACCACACCAGGTCGGGGGGCCCGATCGGTGCCACCTGGAAGTCGGGGTGGTTGCCCAGGACGAGCCGGGAGCACCCGACGGCGGCCGACGCCCCGATGAGCGTGGCCAGCACGGTCTTCACCCGGAACGACTTCGTCACCTCTTCGAGGGTGAACAGGGTGCCGCCGATGGGGGCGTTGAAGGCGACCGCGAGTCCCGCCCCGCCCAGCGCCGTCTGCATCATCCTGACCTCGGAGTCGGGCAGCCGGGCCCGGCGTGCGGTCTCGGCGCCGATCGCCGCACCCATGTGCACCGTCGGGCCCTCGCGGCCCAGCACCAGCCCGGAACCGATCGCCAGCAGGCCGCCGACGAACTTCGCGGGCAGCAAGCGGATCAGGGGTGGCCGGGCGTCGCCCCGGAAGACCGCCTCGACGTGCTGGATCCCGCTGCCGGCGGCCAGGGGTTCCCACCGCACGACCAGCGCGGCCAGGGTGGCGCCGGCCGCGGCGGCGGCCAGCGGAACCAGCCAACCCGGGCCGGGCAGCCGGTGTGCCCAGTCCACGAAGTCGACGCGCAGGTGCTCGGCGGCCTGCAGACACCAGCGAAAGGCGCCGCCGACAAAACCGATGGCCACGCCGGCGACGGTCGCCGCGACGCAGATGAGCAGCGCGCCCCGCATCGAATCGTCGGGCTGGCCGGCACCTCCCGTCGGCGCGGTCATCAACCGTCCTCCTTCGACGCTGGGCAAACCCGACCGGCACCCAGTCTCTCAGATCGGCGGTCGCGACCAGACAGGCGCGTCCCGCAGGACGGTACACACCGCCGGCATGGCGACCAGGCGGCGGTTTGGGATCCGGGAGAGACCTGCGACGGGAAATCCGCCGAATGCGTCGATCAGGACCCGGCTGACCGCCGCCCGCGGGGCCACCCGATGATCCGGCTCCGGCCAGATTCGATCCGAGCGCCGAATCAGATTAGACTGCAACGCTTTTCACGCTGCAACCGCTACCGCGTTGCGCTCTGCTACAGCCGTGGCCGCGGGAGTCGAAGTGATGACGCCATAATCGCGGGCCAGTTCAGCGATGCGGGGGCCCCGTCGCGAATCGCACAGCACAAGCCGTGCGTCGGCACCCTCGGGTACCCGTCGCGGTGTTGGGTCGACAACCAGCCTGCACACTGTTCTCTGCGAACGACTTTGACGACTGATCACGGCAGACGGCGACAGTTCGGGGATCGCAGTCCTACGCACGGGCTCCGTCGGCCGAAGGCCCGCCTGGGCACCCAGGCCCTCAGGAAGCCGACGCCGCCGGTCCGACCACGACGTCGAAGTATCCGACTCGTCGCTCACCTTGAGCCCGTGTAGCTCGACGGCAGGCCCGCGGGTCGCTACCGATGCCTGGCCGTCATCTTCCCCCCACTCGCGGCTGATTCCCAGGCTCGGCCATCGCAGTCGACAGGACAACCGCGTCGTCGTGGAGGATGATTGGGCGATGCGATTCCTGATCGTATTGGCCAATGTCGCATTGGCCAATCTGGCCGCCATCGTCGGCTCGGCGGTGCCGGCGCAAGCCGAGCCCAGCAGCATCGACCCGGGTACTGACAGGAGCTTTCTGAGCCAGCTCACCCAAGCGGGCATCACCTATACCAACGGACCTGCCGCCGTGGCAGCCGCCCATACGGCGTGCAACATGATGGATTCAGGCCAGAAGGAAATCGCCGTCATCAAAAAGGTGATGACTCTGAATCCAGGATTCGGCCTTGCCGGCTCAACCAGGTTCACCGTAATTGCGTCGAGCGTCTACTGCCCCGACTACCTGTCGAAGTCCAGCGCCAACTGAGCAGATGAACAACCCGCCCGCGTTGCCGCGCAGTCCTTGTGGTCAGAACACTGATAAATGATTACTGATAAATGATTGAGGAGTGAAAAACCGAATGACTATATCCCTCAAGGCCAGACGGGTAGCCGCTGTCGGCGCCGCCATTGCCGGCATCGGATCGATGAGCGTGGTGGTTTCAGCTGCGGCGTATGCTCAGCCGCCCACCATCTCCCCGGCCGACGGCTTCGCGTGCCCTACCGGCGCGGGGCTCCAGTATGTTCCGGATCCCGACGATTCGCAGGCATTCTATGTCTGCGCCGATGGCAAGCAGCAGGACCATCAGAAATGTCCACCGGGTACTGTTCTGGAACTCAATATGACGCCGCCCGAGTGTTTGACCCCTGATCAAGAAGATTACCCGAAGTAGGCACGTGCCGACCCAGCGTCCTGGTAGATGTCCATGGTGAACCGGGACACCAGTTGTGCGGCGAGATCCGCCTCCGCGCCTCCATCACCCGAACTCCTCATGGGGATGTCTCCCAACGCAGCATCAGGCTGCCCAGGTGAGTCACGCCAGTCGGTAAATGTCTGATGGCCGGCGCGAAGCCGGATTCGAGTTCGAATTGCGGGACGCGCATCAACCACTCGGTCACGAATTCGCCAATTTCAATGCGGGCCAGGTGCATACCCAAGCATCTGTGTATGCCGCTACCGAAAGCCCAATGACGTTGGCGCAGAATGGTTCCGTCGCCGGCCGTCGCTATCTCGTCACCTCCGTTCTCCCGGCCCGCCGCCTCCAAAGCCAGCCACACCACACTGTGCGCCGGGATCGTACAACCGGCGACTTCGACATCTTTTGTGGTGACGCGCGGTATGGCCGGGCCTGGCGCCTCCAACCGCAACATTTCCTCGACGAACGCCGGAATCTGTTCTGGGTCTTCGCGCAACTGGGCCTGCAGTTGCGGATGGCGCGCGAGACGGAGAAGCGAGAAACCAATCGCCGCCGCGACCATTTCGATACCGGCAACCGAGAACAACAACAGGACGACGGCAGCCACCTCGGCTCGGCTGAGCGGAAAATTCTTGTCGCGGGCGCGTCCCTCGAGCAGGGGCCACAGAATTCCGGGCGGCCGCCGGGGCTTCCTCAGCCCGGCGCCGAGCGCGGAATCCAGCCAGTTGAAGAGCCGAAGTTCGGCTGTCCCGTCCAGGTCACCGATCACTGCGGCCCGGATCAGCCCGGCCGCACTGTCGTCGTCTGACGGTAAACCGCACACCGTGAGCAGCGATCGGCACGCGTAGGTGTCGGCGAGGCCAATAGCATCACACTGCCCCGCGCCGGTAACCCCGGATACCAGCGTCGCGGCCTGGGCACGCAAGTGCAAAGCAAAAGGGGCCAAAGCTTTGGGGCTGAAGAGGGGATGTAGGACGCGGCCGAAACGGGCATGCTCCGTTCGCGTTCCGCAGGACAGCGGCACCTGCGGAAGCGGTACGCCGAAAGAAGTGATCTTGAATGTTTTCGGCGGTGACATAAACGTGGCCGGATCGAGCAGAGCCGCACGCACGTCGTCACGCCGGGTGAGGTAGTAACCGTGCAGCATGGGTTTGCCGGCTTCGATTTTCACCACTGGGCCCAGGCCGCGCAGCTGACGCCAAAAGGCGCCGCGGTCCGCTGCGAAGACCGGACTCTCCTTGTGATGCAAAGGAGGCGAATTCACGCTGCCCTACCTTTCTGACTCATGTTTTCAGGTCCCTGTTCTCGGGGCCGTAGAGAGATCACCGTAGAGAGATCACCGTAGAGAGATCACCGTAGAGAGATCGCCGTAGAGAGATCGCCGTAGAGAGATCGCCGTAGAGAGATCGCCGTGGAGAGATCATTGTGTTCGCAACCGGGATGCGATCATTCCCAGCCGGTTTCCAGTAGTTCGCCGGCCAGCCGACGGATGTTGCCTGTCGCCGTCTGCATGGTCGTCATCGCCCGAAAGATCGCCTCAGAGACCGGGCGAGTCATGGCGCAGTTACGGATCACCGCTTCCCGGAACATCACCTCAGCGTGCGAGCCGAGCACCGTGGTGGCGTTCACCGCATCAAGAGAGTCATGAAGCGCCTTGTTGCGAGTAAACATGTGTGCCGCAGAAATTTCCAGCTGCATATTCTTGAGAAGAGAGTCAAGTTTCTTACTGCTCGGTGCAAGCGCGTCCTCGCGCTCCTGTTTCTCGGGCATCGTCACCACTTTGTGTCCCCGCTCCGTGAGTTTTGCCAGCTCGAGGGTGTAGTCGTTGACCGCTCGCGACACCCGAATCAAGGCGAGTTTGAACTCTTGTTCGCGCACATGGACGCGTTGGATGCGAGATTGTTCCCGCTGTGCTTCAAGCTCGATTCGGTGCAACTCGCGCGCATTGTCCAGCTCTGTCGCTGACCTTTGCTCGGCCGCTTTCAGCTCACGTCGCAGTCGTTCGTGCGCTTGTCTGGCGTCGTCTTGTGCCTGGCGCCGGATGACGACCGACTGCCAGAGAGCAACGAAGACCGCGATCAAAGCGGCAAGACACCAAAGGCGCGCGGCGTGGGAAGCGACATCCCAGGGGCGACCCAGCAGCAGCCAGGCCAGCAGCACCGCGAGGACCGCCGCGATTCCGTTGGGAATGCGCGGCGCGGTGCCATGCCACCAGCGCCGGCGGTCGCGCAGTTCCGCAGGCGCTTCGCCCGGTTGAATTGCGTGGTGGCCCGTGGGCGGGTCAGGTTGCGACGGCTCGCTCATCATTTCCTTGTCACCGGGCTCTCGTAGGCGGGTCGAGAAATGCGCCGAACAGCGCACTCCGGCGGCGCTTGGGCGAAGCTGATCGACGCCCACGGCGCCCAGCAAGACCAAATTTCGTTGTGGAACAACCGACTTCCACGATTCACGCTCCCGCCGCGCTGACAACGTGGACCGCACGGGGAAGGAAACCTCATGTCGACTTCCGTGCCGGGAATCGAGGTGAGGGCGTCCATCGACGCCCTACGCACTGTCCGCACCCTCACCACCTTTCCCTTTGCCGGTCAACTCGTCGTTATCGCTGCGCCCGGCGCCGGCCGGCTCCTGAGCGCCTTCTTCTGCGATCAGTCCACGCGGGTGGCGTGCATCTCCCAGAACGGGGCGTAGGCCCGGCCATTGGTCAGCCACGGTGCGATCGACCGAAATCCCTCTACGGAAGACTTGATCTGTTCGGCCTTGTCGGGGTTACGGGCAATCATCATGTCAAAGGATTCCATGCTCATGTTGACCTGATACGTGGTCGGCCCCAGATACGTGGGCTGCCAACCGGCTTCGGGGAACGTCTGGATGAAGTCGTCCAGGGACACCGACCGCGGGGCGACGATACCGTTGACACTGTAGTGGGCGTATTCGAACATGTAGAGCCGCGCTCCGGGCTTGGTCGCCCGGTGCAAAGCCTGCGCGTACGCCCGTTTCGCCTCGGGCACGTCCGAAAACACGTGATAGAACGCGCAGTCGACGACCGTGTCGAAACGGTTCTCCAGGCCGTCCAGCCTTATCGCGTCGCCCACCTGAAAGTTCACCGAAACCCCGGCGCGCCGCGCGTTCTCCTCTGCCCGCTCGATCGCAGCCGGAGAGGAGTCGATGCCAGTCGCCGAGTAGCCGTTTTCGGCGTAGTAGATGGCATGGTGCCCCGGACCGGTACCCGGGTCGAGAACCTCGCCCTTGACCGCACCCAGCGCAACAAGTTGCTTCACGATCTCTTGCGGGCCGCCGATGTCCCACGGTGTGGCCGCCGGCAACCCGTTCGCGGACTGCTGATCGCGATACATCTTCTCGTAGCGGAGAGGATCGAATTGCCCTGGCTGGCTCATCCCGCAACGATAAAGACTTTGTCGGGCCCACGCTCGACGAGCTGACAACATTGTTTCAGCGTCATCGTTGCAGCGTCGTTGTTTCAGCGTCAACGTGGGCTGTCACCTGTTGCCGCATTGGGTTGCCTGGTGTGGATCTCCTGATGTGGATCTCCTGATGTGGATCTCCTGATGTCTCCGCGGGTGGGATCCTTACTCAGTCAAGATCTTCCGGCGGGACCGTGTCTCGCTTGCCAGGATGATCCGTTCCTCGATGGCGACCGGCCAGCTGCTCGCGCGCCACAGCAAGCCGGTTCAGACAAGTCGGACGTACCGCCGCGGCGGACGCACCGCTCAACCCGTCATCAACGGCCTCGACGATGCCGCTGTGCAGCCAACAGGCTGCTTGTTCGGCCGCCACGACGTCGAGGGAACCACCCGCGGTACTCCCGTGATTTCATCCACACCGACCTTCCGAAAAGCCAGGGACCCGACCCACCTGTCGTGACGGGAGCCGTGCCAGCGGTCGAGCACCAGGACAACGGCGCCGACCGGGGCATCTCAGTCGGTGATAGCTGGTCAGCGTGCCCCCAGTCGGACTCGAACCGACACTGGACGGATTTTAAGTCCGCTGCCTCTGCCAATTGGGCTATGGGGGCCCGGCGGCGAATGTAGCGTGCGCGAGCGGGACCGGGGGCATCGCATCCCCTCAAGGCCGGACCGCGCCTGAAGATGCGACCCTGCCGCGCTTGAAGTATCTTCCCGCCGCCGAGCCGCGTACGTCCCGCACTGCCGCCCTTGCCAGATGACAGCGCCATGTCGCTCGACGGCGACTTGTTAAAACTGCCCGCGCCAGCGTTAAAAAAGCGTAAACGGCTGCCAGCTCGCTCTTTTCGGTCGCGACTGTGGAGACGTGGGTCGTTAGCCTTACGCCAACGCACAGCAGCCGTCCGGCAAACACCCAGGGTCGATCGACCGCATGGGGCCGACGGTTTTGACACGACGGAGGAATGGATGTCAATTCTGAAAACACTGCCCGCAGAATTGTCCGCGGCGGCGGCGCAGCTGGAAGCCATCGTCAGTTCACTGAGCGCGCAGCACGCCGGCGCCGCGGCGGCGACCACGGCCATCGCTCCGGCAGCCGCTGACCCGGTGTCGTTGCAGCAGGCGGCAATCTTCTCGGCGTACGGCACTCAGTACCAGGCGACGGCGACGCAAGCTCAGACCGAACAGCAGCAGTATGTGAACACCCTGAACCAGACTTCCGGCACCTACGCAGCCGCCGAGGCCACCAACTCGGCCCAGCAGTCCCTGGACCCAGTTTCATTGATCAACCAGGCCTACAACTTCCTGAACGGCAGCAACGGGCTGTTCAGCCCCTCCAGCGGTGGAACCAGCATCGCCATGGACGAGATGGGTAACTGGGCCTCGGCCTACTCGGACACCATCGGGATGGGCGGCGGTGGTCTTCTGTCGGCCATATCGGCTCCCGAAGAGGCCGGCGCCGACCTGGGCGGCCTCGGCGGCCTTGCCGGCGCAGCGGACCTCGCGGACGCGACGACGCCGGCCGTCGGCTCCGGCATGGCCGGCATGGGTGCGATGCCGATGGCCAGCGTGGGTTCGGCGACCATGGTCGGCAAGTTGTCGGTGCCGCCGAGTTGGGCCGGCACGGTCACCACCGTGTCGAGTACCAGCCTGATGGACCCGATGGCGCTGCCGAGCGCGGGCTGGACCACCGCTGCGCCCCAGGCCGGCACCGGGACCTTCGTCCCGGGCATGCCCGGGATGGGCGCGGCCGCGCGCAACGGCGCCGGGTTCGGTGCGCCGCGCTACGGCGTCAAGCCCCTCGTCATGCCCAAGCCGACGACCGTCTGAGCGGCGCACCCGCGCTACAGAACCAGTCACCAAGAATCCGAATTCAGCTCACTAGAGGAACAGGACAGAACAGACATGGTCATGGATTTTGGAGCGATACCCCCGGACGTCACGTCGGCGCTCATGTATTCGGGAGCGGGCTCCGGACCGCTCATGGCCGCGGCCGCCTCGTGGTCCAACCTGGCTGCGGAGCTGAGTGCCGCGGCGTCCCAATGGGAGTCGATCGTCACGACGCTGACCACCGAGCACTGGACGGGTGTGGGGTCGACGGCTGCGGTCACCTCAGCCGAATCCGTCGTGACCTGGCTGACCACTGCGACGGCGGCGGCCGAACATGCGGGCGCCCAGGCGACGGCGTCGGCGGCCGCTTTCGAAGCGGCGTTCGCCGCGACGGTGCCCCCGCCGGTGATCGCCGCCAACCGTGCTCAGCTGGCGGCGCTGGTCGCGACCAATTTCCTGGGTGTCAACACGGCGGCGATCATGGCCACCGAGGCCCAGTACGCCGAGATGTGGGTCCAGGACGCCACCACCATGTACACCTACCAGGCCGCCTCGACGGCCGCCGGGGCGCTTGCGCCGATCGCGCCGGAGACACCCGCAACCAACCCGGGTGCGGCGGGCATCCAAGCCGCGGCGACGGCCCAGAATGCGGCGGCAGCTCCCGCCCAGGGCGGTATCGGTTCTGCCGTCTCGGGCCTGCAGACGGGCTTGTCCCAGTTGGAGAGCTCACTGAATTCGGTTCTGACCCTCAACGGCCAGATCCCCTCGATCGCCGATTGGGCCGAGATCCCGGTCGTCCAGAACGTCATCTACAACATCGGTGTCACCGCGGCGTGGAACGTCGCCATGATCACCGCGACCTTCCCGCTTCTCGGCCACTTCCTTGCCGGTGCTCCCTTAGGTGTCACCCCGTTCGTCGACGACGTCACACCTCTCGGCGCCGGTTTGGGGATAGGAACGTCTCTCGTGGGATCGACCACGCCGATGGGCCTGGGCGGCGCGGTGTCGGCGGGTCTCGGCGAGGCATCTGCCGTCGGCGGTCTGTCGGTGCCGGCCGGCTGGTCGGCGGCCGCCCCGGCCACGTTGGCCTCCGCGACCGCTCCGGTGGAGGGTTCGGGCTGGACCGTGGCCTCCGAGGCGGCCGAGCCGGTCACGGCGATGCCCGGAATGCCGGGCATGGCCGCCGCGGCCAAGGGCGCCGGCGCCTACGGGGCCGGCCCCCGCTACGGGTTCAAGCCGATCGTCATGCCCAAGCAGGTGGTCGTCTGAGATCGCACTCCTGAGCTCGCGCAAACCCGAGTTCGGAAAATGATGGGACATGTCATCGAATTGAGCCAAGCCGTCAACGGGCAGGTCGTAGTCTGTCCGGGATGCGGTCGTTCCCGCATCGACGACGGCTGAGCAAGACTTCAGCCGCCCCGCGGCTCGAAAGACAAGAAAGATCAAGAAAGACAAAGATCAAGAAAGACAAGGAGACAAGCAACATGGCTACACGTTTTTTGACTGATCCGCATGAGATGCGGGCGATGGCGGGTCGTTTCGAGACCCATGCGCAGACGGTGGAGGATGAGGCCCGCAAGATGTGGGCGTCGTCGATGAACATCGCCGGTGCGGGCTGGAGTGGGCAGGCGCAGGCCACCTCGTACGACACGATGGGGCAGATGAATCAGGCGTTCCGCAATATCGTGAACATGCTGCACGGGGTGCGGGACGGG
>NZ_JBMIOP010000156.1:0-18543 GCF_049197365.1 Mycobacterium sp. THU-M104 | reverse complement strand
ATGATGCCGCAAATGCCGTCAGTGCCGATGGGTGGCGGCATGCCTTTGGGTGGGGCGATGCTGGCTCCGCTGAGCAGCCTGGGCAGCCTACTAGGCGGCGGGGCGGGGCTGACGTCTGCCGGCAGCACGCCGCAGGGTTTGGGTTTTGGCGATGGCATTCCTGGCAGCTTCGACGGTGGGCAGCGCGGTGACCGGATCGTGAAGGCCGCGTTGTCGCAGCTGGGTGTTCCGTATTCGTGGGGTGGCGGTACGGTGCGCGGGCCTGGGCCGGGGATCGGGGTCGATGCGGGCAAGATCGGGTTCGATTGCTCTGGGTTGGTGCGGTATGCCTACTGGCAGGGCGGCATTGAGCTACCGCGCACGACCTATGATATGGCGAATTGGGGTGTGCGGGTTCCGCCGGGGCAAGCTAAGGCCGGCGACATTTTGCTGTGCAACTGGGGTAATGGGGCCTACCAGCATGTGCAGTTGGTGATGAATGATCACCAGACGATCGAGGCACCTGATCGGGGTTTGAGCGTGCGGATTGGTCATTGGCCCTCTGGGCGCTTCGAGATCAGACGAGCTGGTTAACAAGTGGTGAAGGGGTATTAGGGAGATGGCGCGCGGCGGTTTGAATTATGCGTCACTAGAACAGGTTTCGGCGTGGCGGTTTCTTCGACATCGGGTGTCGGTGGCGATCGGGCGACGTAACGTGCGTTTGGTGCACGATCCGTCGAAGAACGCGGCGGCCTCGCTGCTGGTCGGTTTCGTGCTGGCTGTGGGGATCGTGGGGATCTGCGCGATCTTGGCGTGGATTAAACCGATCGGGCAGGTCGGTAAGTCCAAGATCGTGGAGGCCCGCGGTGGCGGCGGTTTGTATGTCGAGGTGGGTGGGGTGATGCATCCGGTGCTGAACAAGGCGTCGGCGCGGCTGATCACCGGCCAGGCCGCCGACGCGCCGTTGGTGCCGATGAGTGAAATCCTCAAATCCCCGGTGGGGCCGACTGTCGGGATTTTGGGGGCGCCGGACGATCTATCGGTGCGCACTCCCGGCGATACCGGGTGGGCGTTGTGCGACAAGCTGGGATCGCAGGGATCGCAGGTGATTCCGAAGGTGACCGTGATCGATGGGTTGGCGACGCTGGGCGACTGGGCGCACACGATCACCTCGCCGCAGGCGGCGTTGATGACCTACGGTGGTGCGACGTTTTTGGTGACTGACGGGCACCGCTCAGAGATCGATCTGGCCGATAAACCGGTCACATTGGCGCTGGGCCTGCCGGTGGGGGATCTGCATCCCTCGGCCATGTCGCGGGCGCTGTATGAGGCGCTGGCGCCCACGGCGCCGCTGCGGGTACCGGCGATCCCGGACGCGGGCGGTCCGGTCAGTTACAGCAGCCCGGGGTTGCCGGTGGTGTCGGGCAGTGTCATGCGGGTCTCTGATGTCACCGGCGATCCCCAGTTTTTCGTCGCGTTGCCGGCCGGGGTGCAGCGCATCCCGCAGACGGTGGCCACGATGATCATTAATGCCGGGGTGGTGCCGGGCGCGCAGGTGATGTCGGCGAAATCCGCGGCGCTTACGGCGATGCCGCAGGCGGTGGGGTTCGATTTGTCGGTGTATCCCTCGGCGATGGTCAAGCTGCTCGACAAGGCTGCCGAGCCGGTGACGTGCGTGATGTGGCGTAAAACCAACGGGGAACCGCAGGCTCAGGTCAGCACGATTTCGGGTCGGCGGCTACCGATTCCGGTGGGTGATGAGCATCGTGTGGTGCCTTTCATCAGCGCAGGGGTCAACACCGCTGACGAGGTGTATGTCAGTCCCTCGTCGGCGAACTACGTTCAGGTCACTGGTGTGCAACCGGATTCGGTGCGCGGGGAGAGTCTGTGGTTTATCGGCAACAACGGTACACGTTTTGGTGTGCCCACCGTCGGGTCCAATGGTGATGATCAAAGTCGGGAGGCGTTGGGGTTCAAGGGCACGTCGCCCACTCCTGCGCCGTGGGCGGTCATTAAGTGGTTGCCTGCAGGGCCTGTGCTGTCGAAGTCGGCGGCGATGACTCAGCATGACAGCTTGGTGCCCGATCCCAAAGTCGCTGCGCTGCAAGGAAAGGGAGCGGGCCAATGAGTCAAGTGGGGTTCATCCGCAAGGAAGTGGGCTCGCCGTTTGTGCCCGAGGATGCCGTGGAGGTTCCCAATCCGGCCGAGATCACGCGCCCGGCGCCGGCCAAGCCGCCGACGTGGGTGTGGGTGCTGATCTTCGTGAGCATGGCCGTGGCGTTGATGGTGAGCCTGTATCTGTCGGGTGCGCGTCAGCTCTCGGGAGGCTCCTTCTTCATTTTCCCGGTCATGCTGATGTCGATGATGATGATGCTGCGAAATCGTATGGGCAGCAACGGGAAAAAGGATCACGGCAGCGCCATCAACCAGGACCGCGCGGACTTTTTGCGCGCACTCGACGAGCAGCGGGTCAAGATTCATGCCGCCGGCCGGGCGCAAGCTGCCGAGATTTCCTACCATCATCCCGATCCGACGAATGGGTCGCTGGCCACGCTGGTGGGTACGGGCCGGATGTGGGAGCGCACCCCGGATGCCCGCAACTTCGGGCACGCCCGGTTTGGCTTGGGTGTGACTCGGTTGAAGACGAAACTTCAACCGCCGACCAAAGTCCCGCCGCCGGAGTTTCGGGAGACCGTGACCACGGTGGCTGCGCGTGATCTGCTGGTCGCGCAGAACGTGATCCACGACGTTCCCCGGCCGTTGCACTTGTTCGACCAGATGGGGTGGGCGTTTTTCGCCGACCCCGATGTGCGCCCGACGGTGCAGGGGCTGTTGCGTGCGCTGGTGTGTCAGGTGTGCGTGTTCCATGGCCCTGACGACGTTAAGGTCGCGATCATCAGCGATGACCCGGCGGCGTGGGACTGGGCGAAATGGTTACCGCACACCGGTGACGATGAGCTGGTCGACGCGTGCGGGCCGGTGCGGCTGATCTTTGCTGACGTTGCGGCGTTTATGGAGCATGTCGGGTCGTCGCTGTCGGGGCGGGGCCCGTTTCAGGCTCGCCAGGAAGGCGGAGTGAAACCGGACAGTTGGCTGCTGGTGGTGGTGGACCTTCCTGGTGCGGACTGCACGCCGATCCTGAGCGAAGAGGGCCGCATGGGTGTGTCGGTGATCGAGGCGACCGGTAACGAGCTCAGCGTCCTCGCCAACCCAAAGAACGCATTTTATGTTGCCGCCGATGAGGACAACACAATTAATCTGCTCAAAGCAGCTGGCCAGGAGGTGTAGCGATGGTTGCGGTGACGAAATCAATGCCGGCGGGTCTGCTGTTTGCCGCGGTCCCCGACATTATGCCGATTTATGAGGCTGAGGCGTTGGCCCGGGCGCTGGCGGCGTTCACTCCGACCGACGAGGCTGAATCGGTCCTGGCTAAGGCCGCTGCGGAGGCGCGCGCCGGCCAGGACTTCACCGACACGATGGGGATTTACGATTTGCGGAGTTGGAATCCAGTGCCCCGGTGGAATGATCTTGCCCCTACAGATCGGCTGCGGGCGCCCATCGGCAAGACACCCAACGGCCAATTGGTGTATCTGGACATCAAAGAGGCTGCCGAGAACGGCGCAGGCCCACATGGCTCGATGACAGGAATCACCGGTTCGGGTAAGTCCGAGCA
This sequence comes from Mycobacterium sp. THU-M104, assembly GCF_049197365.1. Taxonomy (NCBI): domain Bacteria; kingdom Bacillati; phylum Actinomycetota; class Actinomycetes; order Mycobacteriales; family Mycobacteriaceae; genus Mycobacterium; species Mycobacterium sp. THU-M104. The sequence continues at coordinate 14,891 of NZ_JBMIOP010000156.1, read as the reverse complement.
CCTCAAGTCGTGGGTCCTGGCGTTGGCCGCGACGCATTCCCCGGAACAGCTGCGGATTCTGTTGGGCGACTTCAAGGGTCAGGCCGGGCTCGGCGTGCTGGAGCATTTGCCGCACTGCGTCGGCATCGTGTCGAACTTGGAGAATTCCCGCCACAAGCTGGAGCGGTTCAAGCAGGTGTTGCGTGGGGAGGTGAACCGACGCCAGGAAGTGTTGCACGCCACAGGTTTTAAGGATGTGCGCGATTATGAGCGGGCGCGCACGGCCGGGCGTAGTGATCTGGAGCCGATTGGCGCACTGCTGTTGGTGCTCGACGAGTTCTCCGAGATGCTGTCAATCGCCCCGGAAATGGCCAAGGTGATGGACCAGGTGGGCCTGGTAGGACGCTCGTTGTGGATTCACATCATCAACGCCAGCCAGCGCATGGAGACCGGCAAGATGGAGGGAATGATTGCCCAGCAGACGTACGCGATCGGCCTGAAGCTCAAGGACGCCGGCCAATCTCGCGCGGCGATCGGGTCGACGCGGGCCTGGGAAGAACTCAAGAACGCCCCGCAAGGGTCGGCGTTTTTGGTGATCGACGGTGAGCACACCCGCTACCGCAGCTTTTATACGGGCGGACAGTACATTCCCCCGAAAATAAATGCCGCCGAACGGGATCGGGCTGAGGGGCATTATCTGCCGGTGGCACGGTTCACCAGCGCAGTGGCAGCCCTTCCGGACACCATTGGCCACGACGTCGAGCTCGAGGACGAGCTGATCGACGACACCCCCGAGGACGACGCGCCCACGGTGGCCGAGCTGATGGTGCAGCGGATGGCGGCTGCGGCCACGACGTTGCCACGTGGCCATCGGATGTGGCTGCCCGCTTTGGACGAGACGTCGGCGCTGACGATCGATGTTGTCGTCAGCGAATTTTGGAACCGACCTTGGGACGAGTTCAGCGAGGATTCGGGCTTAGTCGCCGCCTACGGCCGTGAGGACGATCCGTACGCGCATTCACAAGACGTCGTTGCCCTGCGGCTAGCCGATAGCCACGGCGGTGTCGCCGGTGCACCGCAGACCGGGAAGTCCACCGCGCTGCGCACCTTGATCATGTCGTTAGCGATGGCCAATTCCCCAGAGCGTGTTCAGTTTTACGGAATCGATTGTGGCGGTTTGAAACTGCAGAGCGTGGCCGCCCTGCCGCACGTGTGCGGCATCGCCGGTGCTGGTGATGAGGAAAAGATCCAGCGGGTGGTATCGGAGGTGGAGCGGATTTTGCGTAACCGCCAGCGCGATTGGGCGCGCTGGGTTGATCCGGGCGCACGTGATGGGCATAGCGGGTTGGATCTGTTGAGCTTTCGGGCCAACAAGTTCGGTCCCAACAAGCGCCCGGTGCCCGAGGACGGGCATGGCGATGTGTTCCTGGTCGTGGACAACATGACCGCGATCAAGACTGAGATGCTGGACCTGCACGATCGCATCCACGCGTTGACGCAGGGGGCGTTGAACTTTGGGGTCCACGTGATCTTGGGTGCTGACACCTGGATGGAGCTCAAGGCCGAAGCTAAGCTCGCAGCCAAGGTGGAGCTACGCCTGGCTGAGCATTCAGACTCCAGGATGGACCGGGCGGCGGCCAAAAACGTGCCCGATCATCAAAAGGGTCGCGGCTTGGTGAAATCCGGCAACGAAATGCTGGTCGCGGTGCCGTATGTGGCTCAGTTTGCTGAGATGGACACCGAGGTCGCGGCCACTAATGCCACTGCCGAGTTGGTGGCGCAGAAGTGGCTGGCGCGCGGGTTCGGTCGTGCCCCGCAGTTGCAGCAGTTGCCTGCCGACATCGCGTTCGCCGATCTTGACCCGCTGCCGGCGACTGCGCCGCGCCACGGGCTGCGCATCGGGATCGGGGAACGCGAAATGTCCACGGCGTGGCTGGATTTGGACCTCAATCCGCATGCGTACTGCGCGGGCACCAGCAAATCGGGGCGCACAGTGTTTTTGCGGACAGTGTGCGCGGCAATCATGGAGACCTACACCCCGCAGGAAGCCCAGGTCATCATGTTCGACCCGGAATTTTCGATTGGGGATGCGCTGAGCAAGGAGTACCGCACGGTGTGGGTGTCCGAGCACCAGAAAATCCACCAGGCGGCCGAGCAGATCGCGCAGCGCCTCGAGGGGCGCCGTCCGCCAGACAATCTCGAACCCGAGGAGCTGCGCGACTGGAATCCGCAGCGGCCCAAGTGGTTCATCATCGTTGATGACCTGACGTTGCTGAGCCCGGCGGGGGCGACAACAACTCTGCTGCAGCCGTTGGTGCCTGCCGCGGAGACGGCCCGCAACCTGGATCTGCACATCATTGCCGCGCTGGCATCCGATGACTGGTATGCCCGCGGCGGGGCCAACAAGTTGATTGCGGCGATGACACGGGGCGGGGCGTCAGTGGTGGTCCTCGACGGGGACACAAAAAACGTCATCATTGACAAAGTCCGGCCAGCCAGCCGCATCCCTGGCCGCGCAGAACTGTATCTGCGTAAAGGCGGCGGCCAGCTCATTCAGATTGCGCAACCACCTGACTTGCGGGCCGCGACATTGTCTGTCAGCGGCAGCGGTGTCGAGCAGGGATAATTGTGGAGGACACAACACTGCATGATCGGTGAACAAGGAGACGTTTACGTGTTCCATTATCTGCTTCGCTGTGTATAGACTAGCGGCGGGCAGTTCCAGCGGTTCGATCCACACGGTGAGGAGTTAACGGAAATGGGTGATTTCATCTTTATGGAGCCCGAGGCGGTTGTGGGCGCGTCGGGCAGCGCGGCTGCGCTGGCCGGCGAGGTCGCCGCGCATGGCGGTCAGGCTGCTGCGTCATCGGCGGTGGTGCCTCCGGGCCTAGAAGAGATCAGCGCGGCCAATGCCGCCAAGGTCATGCAGGTGGCCACGGAGGCCTCAGCGGTGATCGAGGCGGGCGCGGCGTTTCACGCCGAGCACGGATTGGCGGTGGGCACCTCGGCGGCCCTGACCACGCTGGCCGACGCGGTCAATTACGCGGCTATCGCCGACATCGTCTAAGTCGGGTGTTCGCGGGGGTTTAAGGGTCAGGCAATGACAGCTCCAGGAGCGTGGGCGGCGGATCCACCAGAGATCAACAGTGCGGGCTTTTGGCTGGGTCCTGGCGGTGAGTCGTTTATGGCGGCTGCCGAGAACCTGATCATGGTTGCCTCTGGGCTGATCGCCAATCTCGGTGGGCAGGAGGCGATTAACGCCGCGTTGGCGATGTCGTGGCCTGACCCCACCGGCGAGTTGGCGGTGCTGGCAAAGGTTCCGCTGATGCTGTGGCAGGCGGCCGCCGCCGCCCACATGTCGGCATCGGGGAGCGCCATCCAGCAGGTGGCGATGGCGTTCGAGGCGCTCAAGGCGGCCACGCCGACACCGGTCGAGATCGGCGAAAACCAGATTGAGCATGGGGTGCTGCAAGCCAACAACTTTTTGGGCATGTTGACCCCGGCTATCGCTGTGAACCGGGCGAACTACGGCCGGATGTGGGTAACGGCGGCGTCGAACAAGTACGAATACGCCGCGTCCTCGGCGCCGGTCCAGGCGATCCCGCCGATGCCCGAGCCGCCGCCGGCCGGTACCCCCGGCGGTGCGACTCCATCGATGTCGGCGCCACCGGAGAAGTCGGCTCAGGATCTGCTCAGTGGCGGTGGTTCGGACGCGATGAGCATGTTCATGGGGCCGCTGTCGCAGGTCGGGGGGATGGCTGGACAACTGGGCGGCGGCGGGCAGTTGGCGTCGCTGCCGCAGCAGGCGTTCCAGCCGTTCATGTCGATGCTCAGCGGCGGGGGCCTGGGCAGCAGCCTGAACCCGTCGTCGGAGGCGATGTCGGCGGCCTCGGCCGCTGACTGGCTTTCGGCAACCCCGGCGGCAGGAGGGCCGGTGGCGGCCAACCTGGTCAGCAGCGGCGGTGGCGGCGGTGTGGGCGCCCTGGGGGCGTTACGCGGGCCGGCGGGTTTTGCCGCCGCACCGACGGTGAACGCGTCGGCGGCCAATCCCGAGGGCACGCTGTCGCGGGTCAACGAGGCCCGCGCGGCATCGGGGGCTCCGGTGAGCAGCGCGGGTATGGGCAGCAGCGGAGCCATGATGGGTCCGATGAGCCATGCCGGCGGCGAACACGGCAAGGAGCAGTCCAAACGCAAGACACCGTTGACGTCGTTGGCGGCGCTGTATCGGGCTCCGACGACGGTTCCGGTCATTACCGGTAGTGGGGGTGCGGTCTTCCGACCGGGGGAGGGGGTTGACACACGCACGACCTGACAGCGGCGCTCACGCTTAGGCGGGACTCCCGCACACGTGATCTACCGACAACCAAACGTACACACTTACTCGAAAGGACATGCCCATGAGCGGCACACCCATTCACGGTGATCTGGAAGGTATCGGCCGCGATGCCGGTAGCCTGCAGGAGATCTCCGACCAGCAGGCAGCGATCATGCACTCCCTCGGCAGCACGCTGGAGGCCCTGGCCCCGGCGATGCGGGGCAGCGCAGGCCAGGCGATGCAAGTGGTGGGCGAGCAGCTGATCCATCAAGGCCAGCAGTTCTCCACCGCGTTTGCTGATCACTCGCAGAAGATGAGCAACAACGCTCACATCCTGTCTACGGCCGACTCGGACGGCGCTTCGCTGATCAGCGGCGTCGCCAACCTGATCTAGGCGACGTCGCCGCAGACCAGACCAGTCACATCCTCTGAAAGGACATTGCTATGTCAGTAATTCACTACGCGACCGCGGCCATCGCGGATGCCTCGGCGCAGATCCACACCGCTGCGGGTCAGACCGAGCAGAATCATCAGCGGTCTTTGGCAACGGTGCAGGCCAACGCCGAGAACTTCGGTGGCCAAGGCTCCGAGGCGTTCCAGCACGTCATTGCGACCCTGAACCAGAAGTACGCGCAGAGCCAGGAGACGATCCAGCGCGCCGCGCAGGTTCTGGCGCAGGCCAACGACGGCATGACCCACGCCGACGGTCAGTCCGCTGGCCAGTACGGGGTCTAAGCGGGCAACTGGCCGAAAGTCACGTCGCGGCCCGGCGACGAGCTGGATACGCCCCCCTTGTGGGTCACTTCGGCTCAACGCCGGGCCGCTGCGTGAGGACAGCCCGATTTCCCAAGCAACGAAGGCTCAATCATGACCCGACCACCGTCGTTTCTTAAGCGCCCGCCGCCGAAAACCCCCGGTCCACGTCCGATCACCGCGATCGACACGACCTGCGAGGGTGTGTGGCTGATGCAGGCCCTGTGTGGGATTGAACAGCTGCCCTCTGCGCTGCTGTTGCGGCCCTATGTGTCGGCTAGCGGCCGCCCGACGGGCCATCCGGGGATCGCGATCCTGCAGGAGGCGGGCGCGATCATGGATGACGAGACGGTGCACCCGACAGTGGCCCGCTGGTTAGAGACCCTGTCGGCCCCGGACATTGCGTTGACCGTCGATGTGAAGCGGCCCGGTGTGGAGTTCATGCGGATGGTGATCGCGCGACGTGACGCTAGACATGCGGCGATCTCGCGTGGCGGTGCGGGCAGCGCCGACAACATCACCATCGAAGAGGTGGGGGCGGTTCCGTCGTTACGTGTGCTGTTCGAGCGGATCATGGTGCTGTGCGACCGTGGGCGTGGGCCGGTGGAACCGGCATCGCTGTCGCCGATCACGGTGCCTACCGCTGACCTGGTCGACGGGTTCGCCCGCATTGTGGCCGGCGACCATACGCCGGCATCGGCGCTGTCGTCACTGAACCTGACCTCCGAGCAGCGCCGCATTGTGACGTTGGCTGCCGATCAGCCACTGATGGAAGTTGCTTTCGCGCTGATGGTGCACGACAGGCGGGGTGATCATGTGGCGGTCGCCTCGGCGGCAGTGACCGACACCGTCGAGGGCCGCATCGTGACGGGTCCGATCCTGGGGGAGGACGGGACATGGTGGACTCAGATCGTGCCGGGGACCTCTGATGCGGGCGGTGCTGCGCTGCGTGCGCTGGTCGCGACGGTGGGCACGACATGGGAAAACCACTCCCGCTACAAATAAAGCAATCTATCTGTTTACGGGCTGCTTTTTTTGATGCGGATGTGTTATTTTGGGTGCTATTGAGATGGGGGTGTCAGGGACGAGTCCTTGACACGACGCTTGGGAGAGCCAGTGACCAACAGCAATGACCGCCAGGACTTCTACGGGCAGCGCGTCGGCGACGAGCAGCCGCAGGAGTCGAGCGGCGAACCGGCCGGTGAAGTGCCCGCTGCGAGCACGCCAGCCTCCGAGCCCGCCCCAGCTGCGCTGGACCCTGACGGCCACACCCAAATCGTCGACCGCGACGACATACGGCGCAAGCTCGCCGCCGCCCGGCGCCTACAGGATGCTGCGCAGGGCGAGGCTATGCCGGCGCAAAGCCCACCCGGGTTCGACAGTGACGAGCGGGTCGCGGGGACTGCGCCGCCGCCCGGGCGCACACCATCTGGGCCGCCGCGACCGCAGTACCGCAACGCACCTGGTCCTGATGGCCTCTACGGCGGTCCGCCCCAAGCGATGTCGCGGCCGCCGGCTCGGCCGCCGGAACCGTCGGGTGCACCCAGCTACGGCGGATGGCCGCCTGCAGGCGCGCCCGGGCGTCATGGCTCACACCGGCTCGAGGACGACCCTTACGCCTCGGTGGGGCCGATGCGCGCGCAAATCCACGAGAGCCAGGTGTCGGCACCGTATAAGCCGGTGCCCGAAACGGGCTGGCGCCACGGCCTGTACAAGGTCACCCGGATTAACTTGGGATTGTCGGCCAGCGAGACGCATTGGAACGATCTTCGTCGGCGGCTGAAAGTCAACCTGCGCGGCACGTATGTGATCGCGGTGATGCAGTCCAAAGGCGGGGTGAACAAGACCACCACCGCCGCCTTGATCGGTGCCGCACTGGCTAAGTACCGGGATGAGAAGATCGTCGCGATCGACGCCAACCCGGCGCGCGGGAACCTGAGTCGGCGGGTCGACGAGCCATCGACCATGTCGTGGCGCGGACTCAACGCTGATCAAAACTTGCGCAGCTACTCCGATTTCCGCGAATACCTCGGGAAAGATTCGACGTCTGGCCTCGAGGTGTTGGGCAGCGACCTGGGCCGCCAACGCATGACCGGAATGGACCTGCGGAAGTCCTGGGCGATTCTGCAGCGCTATTACCCGATCGCCATTGTGGACTGCGGGAACGAACTCGATGACGACATCGCCCGCGCACTGCTGGAGGACATTCCCGTGGACGCGATCGTGGTGCCGTCGACTACGCGCCTCGACGGCGCTCAAGCGGCGGCTGACACGTTGAATTGGCTGATGGACAGAGGCTACCCGCATCTGGTGCACGAGGCCGTGGTGGTGGTCAGCAACATCAACAAGATCAATGCAAGTGCTCAGGTCAAGCAATTGCACGCAGACTTTGAGCGCACGGTGCGATCGGTGCACGATGTGGGTTTCGATCCGCACCTCAGCGACGCTGTGGCCATCGAATACACCCGGCTGCAGCCTGAGACCTGGCTGCGCTACATCGAGGCGGCGGCCTCGCTGGCCGATGGGTTCGCCCGCGCCAACGACCGTAGTCCAAGGCCAGCGGGTGGTGCACCGCATGACCCTCCGACCCAGCGCCAGCCGTGGGGGCGCCTCGGCGGCCATGAGGGGGGCCAGTGGCCCGACGCCGGCCTGAACGCCGGGCCGTGGGGTCAGCGGCAGTGAGCACGGTATCGGAGCGCACCGGAACACGCTCAGCGGCACATGTTCGGCTCCGGGAGCAAGTGAAGGTCGCGGTCCTGTTCGAGGGCCGCCAAACCGACCTGGTGCTGCCGGCCACCGAAGTCGTGGCCACAGTGATCACCCAAGTTCTCACCCATGTCAGCAAGGCAGGGGAGGAACCGCGCGGCCCCGACGATGACGGTCTTATCCGACCGGGCATGCTGGTGCTCAAGCGGGTCGGTGGGGCGGCGTTGAACCGTGGCCAATCGTTACGCGAGCAAGGCATCACCGACGGTGCTCTGTTGATGTTGGAGGTCGACGACGCCGAGGTGTCGTTCACCGAAGTGGTGGAGAACGCGTCGTCAGCGATCGCGCATCTGAATGCGCAACGCTTCAAGGCGGTCACCGAGCAGACAGCTGTCACGGTGGCCGCTGTGACCGCCGCGGCCGCGGCAGCATTGATGGCGGGGCTGTTGATGTGGGTGTGGCACCTCGACCACCTCGCCGGGATCAACTGGCCGCTGATCACGCCGATCACCTGCGGTGCGATGGCGGTGGTGCTGCTGTTCGGCGGTGTGGCCGCATGGTGGCGCCAGCACATGACGGTCATTGCCAGCGGACTGTGGGCCGGGGCGCTAATGGCCGTCGGCGTCGCCGGCTACACCGCCGTTCCCGGGCAGGTCGGCCCGTGGCATGTGCTCCTGGCGGCGTCGCTGACTGCCGCGGTGGCAGTAGCGCTGTGGGCGCTGGGCCCGGCGCCGGCAGCGGCGCTGGCCTGGCTGACCGCGGTCAGTATCGGCACCGGACTGATCGCGCTCGTTCACGCCCTCGGCGTCGCCATGCCCTATCTGTGGGTGGCGACCATGGTCGTCGCGCTGGTGCTGTTGAAGAAAGTCGAGCCACTGTCGGGGTTGCTGGCGCGGGTACCGATGCCCAGTTTCCCCACCATCACCGGCAAGCTGGTCTTCGACGACGCCGAAGACATCGCCGCCGAAGCGTTGGTGGCCGCAGAAACCGAAGGCACGCCCAGCGTCGATGAGCTGCGGCGGGCCGCGGCCGCGGCCAACGGCTACTTGCAGGCCCTCGTTGCGGCGGTGTCGCCGTTTTTCATCCTGGGCGCGGCCGGGGCGGTGACTCCCGGCCACGGTCGCTGGGTGTTGGCCACCGCATTCGTGCTGGGCATCGCCGCGATTCTGGTGCTGGGCGGGCGCGCGCTGACTGACCGAGCGGCCGCAGTGACCGTGGTGGGCACCGCACTGGCCATGAGTGCAGCGCTGGGCCTCAAATACGCTCTGTCGAGCCATGATCGGTCAATTAGCCTGATCGTGGCGGGCCTGATCGTGGCTTTGGGACTGGCGGCGTTGGTGATCGCCGCGGTCGTTCCCCGACGCGTGTTCTCTGCGCCGTTCCGCAAAATCGTGGAGTGGACCGAATACGCGCTGCAGGTTGCGGTGTTCCCGGTGGCGCTGTGGCTGCTCAATGTGTACGTCCTGGCGCGGGCGGCACTGCAGTGACGCGCCGATGGGCGCGCCGAGGGCTCTCGGCGGTCAGCGTCAGCGTTTTGGTGATGCTGACCCCACTGGGTGCGGGCACGGCCGGGGCGATCTCACAGCCGGTGATCGATCCGGGGGCTGTCCCCAACCCCTTGCCGCTGGGTCCAGGAGAGCCGCTGCGCCAGGAGCATCAATGCATCCCATCGGGGCTGCTGCCCAATACCGACCTGGGCGCACCGAGCGCATCGCAAGCGTTCATGGATATTCCGGCGCTGTGGCGCTCAGCGGGCCGCGGGGCGGGCCAGAGCATCGTGATGGTGGACACCGGGGTCAACGTCTCGCCGCGGTTGCCGCACATCCACCCGGGTGGCGATTACGTGGTCGAGTCGGCAAATGGGTTGCAGGACTGCGACTCTCACGGAACAGTTATTGCATCCGTGTTGGGGGCTCAGCCGTCGCAGACCGATGGGCTGGTCGGTGTCGTACCCGATGCGGACATTATTTCGATCAGGCAGTCCTCTGAGGCGTGGGTGCCGGCCAATCCGACATCGGCCGACGTCGAAACCGATCGCCGGGCCGGCACGGTTGCCTCGTTGGCCAAAGCGATTGTGCTGGGCGCCAACACCGGCGCCAAAGTGATGAACATTTCTATCGTGAGCTGCATCCCGGTTCTCAAGCCGGTTGACCAGACGACGCTGGGCGCAGCGGTCAGGTACGCAGCGGTGGACAAGGATGTTGTCATCGTGGCCGCAGGCGGCAACCTCGCCAACGCAGGGTGCGCGCAAAATCCCGACATCGACGCCACCAACGCCAAGGACCCCCGCAACTGGGGCGGTGTGGTCACCATCTCGACCCCGGCATGGTTTTCCCAGTACGTGTTGTCGGTCAGCGCCAGCGACGGTACTGGTCAACCCGCTGTCGATGAACAGCACCGGGAAATCTCTTTGTCTGGGCCGTGGATCGGTGTGGCCGCACCCGGGGTGTTCATCGAGGGCCTCGACGACAAAGGCGGGGTCATCAACGCCACGTTCGATGCGACCGCCGGGCAGCTGCGCGCCATCAACGGGACGTCGTTTGCAGCCCCATATGTTTCGGGTGTGGCGGCGCTGATCCGGGCGAAGTATCCGAAACTTACTGCGGCCCAGGTGATTCACCGGATCGAGGCGACCGCGCACTCGCCGGCGGCCTCACCGGTGGACGGCTCGGTGGTCGACAACCGGATGGGTTACGGCGCCATTGATGGGCTTGCCGCGCTCAACGATGACGTGCCGCTGGGCCCGGCCGTGCCCACGGAATATCTATCCCGGCCGCTGCACCCGCCGCCGCCTCCACCACCACCGGATCACCGCCCCATGATCGTGGCGCTGGCCGGCACGGGTATCGCGGTGGCGCTGCTGGGCGCACTGTTCTTCATTTCCCGCGTCACCCGCGAGCGGCGATCATGACGCACCGGGTGGCGTTGAGTGATCCGGCCACGGCGGGCGCTGAGGAGCCGGGCACGCCGGGGGATCGGTTAGCGCGATGGCAGCTGCGGTGGCCGCTGCGTCGGGCGATCATCGCCGAGGTGGCCGCAGTGGCGGTGGCGGTTCCGCTGGCTGGGCTGGCGCCGTGGTGGGCGCTGGCGCTGGTCGCGGTCGTGGTGATCCTGTCGGTGGGGGTGACCTATCGGTCAGCGACCGCGTTGAGCTGGTTGGGTCGCCTGTGGCGGCTGCGCCGGGCCGCTGCCAGTGCCAAGCGGCGGCGTGCCCGCGCGACCCCGCCCGCTCTTTGTGAGGCAGAACTGCCTGGGGTGGGGCCATGCGGGCTGGCCTGGGACGGTCAATTCGCGATCACCATGATCGCGCTGCACGGCCGCCCATACGCGACGACCGTCCTGGTGTCAGAAGGTGCCGAATCGATCGACATGGTTCCGCTGAAGGTGTGCGGTGAGTTGCTTGAGCAGTTCGGCGGGCTCGAACTGCACTCGGTCGACGTGCTCAGCGACGGCACCCGCACGGCCCCTGATGGCCGGTTCACCCCTCGCTATGAGGAAATGGCCGCCGATCGGTCTGCTGTCGGGGTGCGCCGGACTTGGCTGGTGCTGCGGCTGCGGCCCACCGCATGCCTGGACGCGATGCTGTATCGCAGCAGTGTCGGTGAGGCGATCGCTGCGGCTACCGAGCGGATTCGGCAGGCCACAGTGCGCGCCGGGTGCCGTGCTGTGGCCTGCAGCACCGAGCAGATCACGGCCGCAACGAGCGCGCTGTTGGGCGGCTACGAGCTCGACGCCTATCAGGAGCGGTGGACCGACCTGCGCGTCGGCGACGACTACGTCACGCCCTACCGGGTGTCGGGGACCGATCTGAATACCCGCGTGCTCAACGACGTGTGGACCATCCGGGCCAGTAAAGCCGTTGTGTTGGTTCGCATTACGCGTGACGACGAGACCGGAGAGCTGATGGCCGGTGCCTTGGTGCGGGTGCACACCAGCGCACCGCTGACCCACCCGCCGGTGTCGACGCTGCAGAGCGTTCCCGGGCAGGCCTTCGAGGCGTTGACTGCCACACTGCCGCTGGGGGACCGCTCGGTCAGTCTGGCGCTGTCGGCGCGCCCGCTGGGGCGCGCCCCGTTGGCTGTTCAGGTCGGCCCCACCGGGTTTTTGCACGGCATGGCTGAGCTGTCCGGGGTTCCGTTCCTGCTGTCGTGGACCGACCCGCTTAAATTCCTGCGGATCGGTATCGCCGCGGACCTCGACGTCGTCGAGGCGCTGGTGCTGCGCGCCACTTCGGCGGGGGCGACCGCCGAGATCCATACGGTCAGACCAGCACAGTGGCAACCAATCTGCGATGAGATCCGCATCAACATGGCGCGCAGACAAGAGCGCTCCAAGACGGCCACGCTGATCGTGGCCGACGGTCCTGAACCACAGCAGGTGCTGCGGGAAAGCGGTGAACGAGGCCACGCCCTGGTCACGGTGATGCCCGCCGGCGAACCGCTGCCCGAGGACGTCGACATCCGTATCCGCCAAATTGGTCCCAACCGGATCACCGTCGAGACCCCGGGCCGGCCACGGCCGGTGAATCTTGGAATCATGCGCCCGCGCAACGAAGCCCACACCCTCGCCCACCTACGCCACAGGAGCTAACCCGAGATGAGTTCGCGTAGCACCGAAGCCCTGCGCGCCGGCATGAAAACCCTGCGCAGCAACCCTCGGCGCGCGCTGGAAGTGTTCAAGCTGGCCACCGATGACGACCCCGGTATGGCTGATGCCTGGCTAGGACGCATGGCTGCCGGGGACCGCTCGGCCGGTACGGTGGCTCGGCTGGCCGCGGCGCGGGATCGGCTCGGCTCAGACCTGCGGATCGCAGGCTCAGGAACGACCCTGGCCGACCTCGACGTCACTTTCGATGTCGAATACCTGCGGTGGCGCATCCAAGATTCCACCACCGCAGAGCTGGCCTATATCGCCGCGCTGCTGGCTGACCAGAAATTCGCCGAAGCCCACACTCGCCTGGCCGCGCTGGGGACTGACCCCAAAGTCCAATTCACTCGCGCAGTGCTGATGCAGATGACCGAACGCTGGCCCGATGTCCTAGCCGCCGTGGCCGGCCGCGAAGCCTGGTTCGCCGACACCATGCTCAGCCAGGCCAGCGCACTGCTGGAAGCCAAAGCCGCGGCACACCTGGGGATGTGGGAGCGCGCCTCAAACGCTGTGGAGACCGCCAGCGACTCACCCTACGGACCTGACCCCATCGCCCGTGATGCGCTATTCCTCAAGGCGCTTATTGCACGCGCCCAAGGCCAGGACGACACCGCACGCCAAGTCTTGGGGGACGTAGCGATGCGCTGGCCCGACTTCGAGCTCGCCCGAACAGCGTTGGCCGACACAACATTTGGGATACGGGTCGTCGACCACGCCACCATCGACACCCGCGAGGACCCGTGGGACCCGGCTACCGGGCGCACCCCGGAGCAACGCCAAGACGACCAGCACACCGACGACGCCCGCAAAGACTTGGCCGACGCCGAGCAGACCCTGAAAGCGATGATCGGCCTCGACGAAGTCAAGCAACAGGTCCGCTCGCTCAAGGCGTCCACGGCGGCGCGAATACTGCGTTCCCGCAAAGGGTTTCCCACCCCAGCGGTAACCAATCATCTACTGATGATCGGGCCGCCTGGCGTCGGGAAGACAGAAGTGGCCCGAGTGGTAGCGAAAACTTTTTGCGGGCTGGGGATTCTACCCAAACGGGACGTTTTCGAAACCAGCAAGGAAATCCTGGCGGGCCAGTACGTCGGAAGCGTCGAAACCCAAACCCGCGAGTTCCTCGCCCAAGCTATCGGCGCGACAGTGTTTTTCGACGAATTCGGTGAACTGCTGCACGGCGGGTACGCCGGGGGCGACCCCATTGGCCAAGGCATCATCGGAGCCATTGTCCCGTGGATGGAAAACAACAGGGACAAGGCTGTTTTCATTGCTGCCGGCTATCCGGCCGCCTGCCGCAAGGTCATCGAATCCAACGGCGGCTTGCAAGGCCGGTTCGCCACGACAATCGCATTCGAGTCTTACCCGCCCGACAAGCTCATCGAGATCGCCCACGCAATCGTCAAGCGCAGCAGCAACATCGTTGAGCCGGGCGCGTTCGAAAGCGTCCTGCTCGAACCGTTCACGAGGTTCTACAACGAAGTCACGCAATCACCGGACGGAGACACCGTCCGCACCATCGATGACCTCAACAATGGGCGGTATGTGCGCAACATCATCGAAAAGGCGCAAGCGGCACGCGATCTGCGGGTAATGGATGGCCACGGCCTTGACGACTTCGACCTTAGCGACCACACGTTCGGTGAATCGATACCCGCCAACGACCTACTGCTCCTGACCCGCGACGACGTGTGGAACGGGCTACAGGACGCCACGCCACCCAGATTCCGTAAGCGGTTGAACACCCGTTAGTTTCAACCACGCTCGCGAAGTCGCGGACGGGCTAAAGCGCGCGAAAGCCCTTGCGCCAAGACCAGTTCTCGAAGCGGGTCACGCGATCACGAGTCGCACTACGGGCCGCTTGATCGAGGCCGCTGAAGCCATCGAAGATGCCTGGTCTTGCGACAACGATCCGCCGTATCTGACTTATCACCTGCCGGACTCGTTCACGTGAAATGCCTTCACGGCGAGCGATCTGATCGAACGTGTAACCCTCTAGCCGCGCGAGCAGAACCCTATACGCTCGGGCGGCGGACCGAGGGTCCTTCAGCTCCTTGGCGAGCGCATCGGCGATGGCGAACAAGAGCCGGCCGGCGGCGATCGAGTCGGTGGCCCGCTCGAGGTCCACATCGGAGCCTGCGTGTCCTTCCACGAACCGGCCCACCCAGTCGCACGTGATCTCCGCGGGTCTGCGATTCATCGTTTCGGTGGGCGCACGTCGAACAAGGTGAGTTGCACGGGCTTTCGCGGTGCGCGCGCGGTACGCGCTGTGCGGCGGGCCTCTGCGTGGGCGACCGCGTCGATGGCGGCTTGGGCGATTGTCGCGTACGTGGGGCAATGCTCGCTGTCGGCCGCGGTGAGGGCGTCACGTAGCGAGGATGGAACCATGGGCCAGTGGACCTGACACATGAACGTCGTATCGGTGGTCTTGCAGCCCTTGGCTTGACAGCGCGTGGTAGTCATCGGTGAGCCTGTGTTTAGAGCCCGATGC
>NZ_JBMIOP010000102.1:0-10708 GCF_049197365.1 Mycobacterium sp. THU-M104 | reverse complement strand
GTAGCGCTGAGCACAGTCTCGACGCCGCCAGCGCAGACTCGGCACCAGCGGCGTCTGGTAACAACCCCCGACGAACTTACGGGCGAGACCACTAGCTCGAAGCTGGCCATACATCGTCGTGCGTCTGTATGGTGCTAACCATTCCTCCGACACGACGGGAGACATGCGGTGGCACAACGGTTGGCGGGAAAGGTCGCGCTCGTCAGTGGCGGCGCCCGGGGGATGGGCGCCTCGCACGTGCGGATGCTCGTCGGCGAGGGCGCCAAGGTGGTGTTCGGCGACATCCTCGACGACGAGGGCAAGGCGGTCGCCGCCGACGTCGGTGACGCGGCCCGCTACGTGCACCTGGACGTGACCAGTCCCGAGCAGTGGGCCGCGGCGGTCGCCACCGCGCTGGCCGAGTTCGGCGGTGTCGACGTGCTGGTGAACAACGCCGGCATCATCAACATCGGCACCCTCGAGGACTACGAACTCTCCGAGTGGCAGCGCATCCTCGACATCAACCTGACCGGCGTGTTCCTCGGCATCCGCGCCGTGGTCAAACCCATGAAGGAAGCGGGACGCGGCTCGATCATCAACATCTCCTCTATCGAGGGCATGGCCGGAACCATCGCCTGCCACGGTTACACCGCAACCAAATTCGCCGTCCGCGGGCTGACCAAATCGGCCGCGCTGGAACTGGGTCCGAGCGGCATCCGGGTGAACTCGATCCACCCCGGCCTGATCAAGACGCCGATGACCGAGTGGGTCCCCGAGGACCTCTTCCAGACCGCGCTCGGCCGCGCCGCCGAACCCAAAGAGGTCTCCCACCTGGTGGTCTACCTGGCCAGCGACGAATCCAGCTATTCGACCGGCTCGGAGTTCGTCGTGGACGGCGGCACCACGGCCGGGTTGGGGCACAAGGACTTCGCCGCGGCCGATGTCGGCGAGCGACCGGAATGGGTCACCTGAACCCGCGCCCTCGCATCGAGACTGCGTCCAGCGCTGCGGCGAGGACCGGGAGTACACGCTGGGCGCAGTTTCGGCGACTTCAGCGCAGGCTCGATGCCAATTCGCGCGGCTCGGCCGGCGTCGGCTTCTGAGTCGGGTCAGGCCAGGGGGAGGGCTTCGGCCGCTGCCGGACCCGCTGCGGCCACCAGAACCACTTGCCCAGCAGCGCGGCGATCGCCGGGGTCATGAGCGACCTGACGATCAGCGTGTCGAAGAGCAGGCCTAGGCCGATGGTGGTGCCCACCTGGCCGATCACGGTCAGCTCACTGACTGCCATGGTCATCATCGTGCAGGCGAAGACCAGCCCCGCCGATGTGACGACCGAGCCGGTGCCGCCCATCGAGCGGATGATTCCGGTGTTCAGCCCGGCGTAGATCTCTTCCTTGAACCGCGCCACCAGCAGCAGGTTGTAGTCGGCACCGACGGCGAGCAAGATGATGACCGACATCGCGAGCACCATCCAGTGCAGCTCGATGCCGATGAGGTGCTGCCAGATCAGCACCGAAAGCCCGAAGGACGCGCCCAGCGAGATCAAGACGGTGCCCACGATCACCGCCGAGGCCACGACGCCTCGCGTGATGATCAGCATGATGATGAAAATCAGGCACAGCGAGGCGATCCCGGCGATCAACAGGTCATAGGTGTTGCCGTCGCGGAGGTCTTTGTACATTGCCGCGGTTCCACCGAGATAGATCTTCGAGCCCTCCAGTGGCGTGCCTTTGAGCGCTTCATAGGCGGCCTTCTTGATCGCGTCGATATGCGCGATGCCTTCGGCCGACATCGGGTCGCCGTCGTGGCTGATGATGAAGCGCACAGCATGACCGTTGGGCGAGATGAAGTTCTTCATCCCCTTCTTGAACTCGGCATTGTTGAACGTCTCCGGCGGCAGGTAGAAGGAATCGTCGTTCTTGGACGCGTCGAACGCCTTGCCCATGGCGCTGGCGTTCTTCTGCGCCTCTTTTTGCTGATCCTGCAGCCCCTTCTGCGTCGAATACATGGTCAGCATCGTCGTTTTCATGGCCTTCATGTTCTCGATCATCGAAGGCATCAGCGCCACCATCTGGGGCATCAGCGCGTCGAGGCGGTCCATCACCGGGAGCAGACTCTGGATGTCGTCGGTCATCGTGTCGACGCCGTCGAGGGCGTCGAACACTGATCGCAGTGAATAGCACACCGGTATGTCGTAGCAGTGCTTCTCCCAGTAGAAGTAGCTGCGGACGGGCCGGAAGAAGTCCTCGAAATCCGCCATGTTGTCCCGTAATTGGGCGATGTCGATGGTCATTTCGTGCATTTTTCTGACCATGACGTGCATGTTGTCGGCCATCTGCGTGGTGATGCTCTGCATCTTGGTCATGTCGTTGATGGTCGTCTGCATCATGTCGGCCTGGTGGAGCATGTCGGCCATCTGGTCTTCCTGGTACTTCTGGTTCATCTGCTGGGTGACGCCTTGCATGCTGATCTGGAACGGGATCGAGGTGTGCTCGATCGGCGTGCCTTCCGGCCGGGTGATGGCTTGCACGCGGCCGATTCCGGGCAACCGGAAGACCGCCTTGGCGATCTTGTCGATGACCAGGAAGTCGGCGGAGTTGCGCAGATCGTGGTCGCTCTCGATCATCAGCACTTCGGGATTCATGCGTGCCTTGGAGAAGTGACGGTCCGCAGCGGCGTAGCCTTCGTTCGCAGGCAGGTCCGCGGGAAGGTAGTTGCGGTCGTTGTAATTGGTGCGGTAACCCGGCAGGGTCAGCAGGCCCACCAGCGCGACCATGATCGTCATCACCAGTATGGGCCCGGGCCACCGGACGACGAGAGCTCCGACCTTGCGCCAGCCTCGAATGCGTTGAGCTCGCTTGGGCTCCAGGGTCTTACGGAAGCGCGTTACCAACGAGATGACTGCGGGACCAAGCGTCAGCGCTGCGGCGACGACCACCACCATGCCGATCGCCAAGGGAATGCCCAGCGTCTGGAAGTACGGCAGGTTGGTGAAGTGCAGGCAGAACGTGGCGCCAGCGATGGTCAGGCCCGAACCGAGAACGACATGTGCGGTGCCTTTGTACATGGTGTAGTAGGCGTCTTCTCGGGATTCGCCGACCGAACGGGCCTCCTGATATCGGCCGATCAAAAAGATCGCGTAGTCGGTGGCGGCTGCGATCGCCAGCGTGACCAACAAGTTCGTCGCGAACGTGGAAAGCCCGATGATGTTGTAGTAGCCCAGGAAGGCAACCATTCCGCGCGCGGCTGAAAGCTCGAACACGACCATCAACAACGTGAGCATCACGGTGACGATCGAGCGGTAGACCAGCAGTAGCATCGCGATGATCACCGTGAAGGTCGCCGCCGTGATGAGTTGCAGGCTACGGTCGCCGGCTTCGTGCTGATCCGCCATCAGCGCCGCGGGCCCGGTGACATACGCCTTGACCCCAGGGGGGGTGGGGATGCTCTTGACGATGTTCTGGACGGACTCGACCGACTCGTTGGCCAGAGCTTCGCCCTGATTCCCGGCCAGGTAGACCTGGACATAGGCGGCCTTGCCGTCGCTGCTCTGCGCGCCCGCCCCGGTCAGCGGATCACTCCACATGTCCTGAACGTGCTCAACGTGTTTGGTGTCGGAGTCAAGCTTCTTGACGATCTGGTCGTAGTAGACGTGGGCTGCGTCGCCGAGGGGCTTGTGGCCCTCCAGCACGATCATCACCGAGCTGTTCGACTTGTACTCGTCGAACACCGCGCCCATGCGTTTTGTCGCGACGACCGACTGCGCATCGTCGGGTGCCATCGACACCGAGCGCATCTTGCCCACCTCGTCGAGCTGGGGGACGGCGACGTTGAGCGCCACAATGACCGCGATCCAGCCGAGAATCACGGGTACGGCGAAGTTCCGGATGAGACGCGGGATCGCAGGCCGCTCAGCGTGTGTCGCGAGGGGAGCGGTGTCATCGAGGTGTCTGCTCATGCTGATTTCACCAAGCAGAAGGTCAGTGCGTGCACGCCGGTGGTCACGTTCTCGTCCTTGACTTCGTCATCGATGGTGATCCGGCACCCCAGCTGGTCGCCGTCACTTTGCGCCGAGATGTTGGGGAAGACGGCGGGGGCAGTCGTGCTGAGTACCAGCGTCCACGGCAGCGGTGCACCGTCGACCCGCTGCGGGTCAGCGGACAGATCCAGATAGTTGACGTTGGCGCGGCGGGCCGAACCGAATACCTCGTATTTGACGACCTTGGGCTTGAACGGCTTGGATTCGTCGAGACGCGGGCTGGTCAGCACGCCGGTGTCCTGGGCCCTGAAGAACGTCTTGACCCGTGCCACGGTGAAGCCACCGACCACGACGACTGCCGTGACCAACAGTGGCAGCCACGCGTGGCGCACAACCTTCGATATCTGCACCCGGGTGCTTTCCTTCCTCGTCGCGCAGTAGTGCTGTGGACGTCGTCGGGGTGGCCCGCGGGAGATAGCGGGGGCTTCTCTGATCGCTTGCGTCACCACGGGATTCGCGGGAAAACTCTCGCTTGGCCCGTTTTGCGACACCGCATTCGGATGCTAGTACATTTTGTGCATACTTTGCAGACTATGCAACTTCTCTGACCGTGTTTTGGGTCACTGCGTGAAGATGCTGTTGACGAGCGCGGCGGCGCGTTCGACGTAGGGCATCGGCGTGTCCTCGGCATCCTCGGGCGTGCCGCCCGACCAGCGCTCGATGCCTGAACGCACAGCCGTCAACGCAAGGGCGGAGATCATCGCGGGCACCTCGTCGTCGGGCCGCATCCCCTGGCGGCGTGCGACGACATCGGTCAGGTGGGTTTGGAACCGTTCCAGATCGGCGAGGAAAGCCGCCAGCACCGCGGGCGTGGTCTTGGCGAGTTGCAACATGCACACGGCCTGCTCACGCTTGGGCGGCGCGTCGCGGAGGTGGTGGGCCGCCAGCGCGATCAGCTCCGCCAGCACCACCGAATAGGGCGCGGGGCCGGCCGCGACGAATTCGTCGACGAGCTCGGGGGGTATGTCGGAGGGGCCGTAGGCGATCGCAGACTCTTTGTTCGGGAAGTAATTGAAGAAGGTGCGGGGCGAGATGCCGGCCTCGAGGCAGATCTCGTCGATCGTCACCCTGTCGAAGCTGCGTTCGCTGGCCAGGTGCACGACGGCATCCCGGATATCCATGCTGGTCTGGCGGCGGCGGCGCTCACGTAGACCGATCTGATTGGCCATAGCGCCCTATAGTTGCACAAACTGCAAACTATGCAGTCAAAAGGTGACGGATCGCATGCGCGGCAGCCCGCCGCGTCAGCGATGCGGTGCCGCGAAGCGCGCGAAATCTCTGAACAGCGACATCTGTGCCGACCGATGACTGCCGCGACGACGACTCGGGCGATCCAACGGTCCCAATATTGCTGGGCGCGGCCCGGAACGGGCCGACTCCGCGTCGATTGTCCTCACTACCGTTGTTTGGCCCGCGCGCCGGCGTCGCCGCTGGGGCGATCCGAGAAGACCGGGTTTTCGACCGGCTTTCCGGAGTCCTCGCCCGAGACGATGTATTCGGGCGCTTCTGGGTGCGAAAACAGTTTCGAGTTGTCCATACGTGTCCTTAAGATGAAGTAGGCAGGCTGGTCCGCATCGGCGGTCGGCGAGGATCGAACCGCACACTTCTCTTTTCTCGTGCTCCGACGATTCGCGATGACCGCTAGCGGGCGATGAGTTCAACCGTACAGGCCGGCGGGCGGGTGTCGCGCTCAGGTTCGCGGGAGCGGCGCACTCGGCGCACACCGGGCCGGCATGCGCTACGCTGATACCAACGTCGGTTGCCCTGCGGTGGCCGACACGTCGTGAAACGCTTCTTCATCCTTCCGGCGCCCGTCCCGATCGAGGGTCGGCGCACTGAATCCGGCGCAGTTCGTATCGCGGCGATCGATTTTGCCCACCGGCAATCTCGCCATTTCGTGCTGATCGAACGCGCGCATGTCGCCGCGAACTCGGCAGCACCGATGCTGAAAGACATCAAGTGACCACAGGCATGACTTTTGCCGATCTCGGCGTGCGCGAACCACTCATCGAAGTGCTCGCCGCCCGCGGGATCAGCCATCCGTTTCCCATCCAAATCGAAACACTTCCCGACACACTGAGTGGCCGGGACGTCCTCGGCCGCGGCAAGACCGGCAGCGGCAAGACGCTCGCCTTCTCGATTCCTCTGGTCAGCAGGCTGGCCGGACACCGGCGCCGCCCGTCCCACCCGACGGGTCTGATCCTGGCCCCGACCCGGGAGCTGGCCACCCAGATCACCGCGACCCTGGAACCGCTGGCGGCTGCCAACGGGCTGCGCGTGACGACGATTTTCGGCGGGGTGTCGCAAAGCAGGCAGGTGACGGCCTTGAAGTCTGGGGTCGACGTTGTCGTGGCCTGTCCGGGCCGGCTCGAAGACTTGATGAGACAGCGTCTGATCAGTCTCGACTCGGTCGAGATCACGGTGATCGACGAAGCCGATCACATGGCCGATCTCGGTTTCCTCCCCGGCGTCACCCGCATCCTGGCGGCCACTCCGATGGGCGGCCAGAGGCTGCTGTTCTCCGCGACCCTGGACAACGGCGTCGACAAGCTCGTCAATCGGTTTCTTCGCGATGCGGTGCTGCACTCCGTCGACGGCTCCGACTCGCCGGTACCCGAGATGACCCACCACGTGTTCCACGTCTCGGACGCGCAGGCCAAGAAGGAGTTGGTCCACCGGCTCGCCTCCGGCTCTGGTCGCCGCATCCTTTTCATGCGCACCAAGCATCAGGCGCGCAAGCTTGCCAGGCAGCTGACCGAATCCGGTGTCCCGGCTGTCGACTTGCACGGCAACCTGTCTCAGCCCGCGCGTGACCGGAATCTGGCCGCCTTCAGTGCCGGTGACGCGCGAGTGCTGGTGGCCACTGACATCGCCGCGCGCGGTGTCCATGTTGACGGCATCGAACTGGTCGTGCACATCGACCCGCCCGCCGAGCACAAGGCTTATCTGCACCGGTCCGGACGAACCGCGCGGGCCGGTAATGCCGGCGACGTCGTGACCGTCGTCCTGCCCGAGCAGCGCAAGGACACGCATGCATTGATGCGCCGCGCGGGCATCCGCGTCACACCGCAAGAGGTCACCGTCGACTCGGCTGCCGTGAACGCGGTGGCTGGTGACATGGCGCCGTATCGGGCTTCCGTGCCGAAGACGGCAGTCCCTGCGCATTCGTCGCAGCAGCGTCCGCCGCAGCCTCGTCGATCCGGTTCCGCCGGCCGCAGGCGTAGTCGCCGCCCGGCCCGCTCCCCGGGTTCGTCGCCGCAGCGCGACAGCAGTTGTCAATAAACAGCACGGCGCGTGCTAGGTTGATCGCGCGGATGTTTTAGGTATGTCCGCATTTGAAATGAGAGAAGAAAGTAAATGGCACAGGGGACTGTGAAATGGTTCAACGGTGAGAAGGGCTTCGGCTTCATCACCCCGGACGACGGCGCGAAAGACCTGTTCGTCCACTACTCGGAGATCCAGGGGAACGGCTACCGTTCGCTCGAGGAAAACCAACGTGTTCAGTTCGAGGTTGCGCAAGGCGCCAAAGGGCCTCAGGCAGTAGGAGTTACTGCCGTCTAAGCAACTCCAAACGTGGCAGTGGGCTGGTGCGGTTGCTCCGCGCCAGCCCACTGATCTTTCTGTGCAGATTTTTCTGTGCACCCCGGTGGCCATCGCGGGCGCACCAGGTCGACTCCGTTGGCGGGCCGCCCGGCGGAGATGGGCATCACCGGCCGAGAGGTCACGCTGACGCGTTGGAAAGCAGCGTGTTTGGACGGATCGGCGATTGATGTGGAGGTTTTGGGTGCCGTCAAGAGTGCGGTGATCAGGGTCCTGACAGATGGCGGCGACGTCGTCGCCGCCATCTGTCAACGTGATGTGGTGCCGGCTTCGCAGCGCGATCGTTGTCGGTGCGGTTGCCTCATTGTGTGGACGTGGTGGGTTTGGTTGCCCGGATGATCGCGCCGTGCATTCCTTCGGCGACTTCGTGGGTGAACGTGACTGTGGCATCGGTGAATCCGGCTGCGGCCAGCCCGTCGAGGTATTCCTGGTGGGACAGCGCTCCGGCGATGCAGCCGACGTAGGAGCCGCGTTCGGCGCGCTGCGCCGCGCTGAGCTGGTCTTCGGCGACGACGTCGGAGATCCCGATCCGTCCGCCGGGTACCAGGACCCGGAACATCTCGGCGAGCACAGCCGGTTTGTCGGCCGACAGGTTGATCACACAGTTGGAGATCACCACGTCCACGGCGGCGTCGGGCAGCGGGATGTCCTCGATAGTGCCCTTGCGGAACTCGACATTGGTGGCACCGGCCTTGGCTTTGTTGTCCTCGGCCAGCGCGAGCATTTCGTCTGTCATGTCGACGCCGTAGGCGAACCCCTGGGGGCCGACCCGGCGCGCTGACAACAACACATCAATGCCGCCGCCGGAACCCAAGTCAAGCACCCGTTCGCCCGGGTGCAGGTCGGCGACCGCGGTCGGGTTACCGCAGCCCAAGCTGGCCGCGAGCGCTTCGGCGGGAATCTCGGAATGCTCGTCGGTGCCGTAGAGGCCGGCACCGAAGATGGTCCCAACATCGGCCGAGTCGCTTGACCCGCAGCAGCTCGCGGCGGTCAGCACGTCGCTGTTGATGTCACCGCTACGCGCCGCGGTGGCGGCGGCGCCGTAGCTTGCCCGAACTTGATCGCGCAGCTCGTTGTGTTCGGTAGTCATTCGACCCACTCCTTCCATCGACGGATATCTATGGGTTCAGTCTGCACGACTAATCGATGACCGTCAATGTGTGTCACACTGGGGCCATGCCCGCCACGACCACGTCCCTCACCGAACGCGACGACTCGCGGCCGGTGGCCGACCTTGCTGCGTGCTGCAGCCCGATCACCGACGGCATGCTGGACGCGGCGACCGCCGAGCGGCTGGCCGGCGTGCTCAAGGCGTTGGCCGAGCCGACCCGGCTGCGGCTGGTGTCATTGATTGCGGGCCATGACGGCGCCGAGGCATGCGTGTGCGACCTGACCGCGCCGGTCGGACTGTCCCAGCCCACGGTGTCGCATCACCTCAAGACTCTGGTCGCTGCGGGTCTGTTGGAACGGACGCAGCGCGGCAAATGGGCGTACTACCGGGTGGTGCCCGCGGCCCTGGATGTCCTCGGCGAGGTGTTTGTCGGTACGCGCCGCCGCTGACACGCGCCATTTCTCGGCTGGATGCGGGCGGTTGGCCGGCGCGGGAGCTTGGTCGAGGAAAAGAGCAGTCGGACCGGCAACTACTGATGCGTTGATGCGATAGCATCACACCATGCGAACAACCCTGGACATCGACGACGACGTCGTCGCTGCGGCACGTGAACTCGCAGCCGGCGAGCGGCGGTCCCTGGGCGCGGTGATCTCCGAGTTGGCCCGCCGCGGTCTCACTCCCGCGCGCGTCGCGACCGCCGATGGGTTGCCGGTCATCCGTGTGCCGTCGGGTACGCCGCCGATCACCCCCCAAACCGTCCGACGTGCGCTCGACGAGGACTGACCACCGACGATGGCGCTGCTCGACGTCAACGCGCTGGTCGCTTTGGCGTGGGACTCCCACATCCACCATGTGCGTATCCGCGAGTGGTTTGCCGCCAATGCATCGCAGGGTTGGGCGACCTGCCCCATGACAGAAAGCGGCTTCGTTCGCGTATCTACCAACCCAAAGGTGCTTCCGAGCCCGATCGGGTTGGCCGATGCGCGAAATGTCCTTGCTTCCCTGCGCGGGGCTGATGGCCACCGGTTCCTTACTGACGACGTGTCACTCATTGACGACGACGTACCCACCATGGTCGGGTACCGCCAAGTGACTGACGCACACCTGCTCACTCTCGCGCGCCGCAGGGGAGTTCGCCTTGTCACTTTCGACGCAGCCGTTGTTTCTCTTGCGCAGGGAAGCGATGTGGAACTGCTCACGATGCTTTGAGCCTGGCCGAAGTTGAGCTTCGCGTCGGAGAGGTTTCGCCACCTATCGGCGAAGATCGAAATACGGTTCAGGAAGCCGGATCTGGACGTTGGGTGGATTCGATCGGCGCGTGCGACAGGCCCGTGGTCGAAAGCGGCCTCGACGGCCTCATGGCACCTGGCGATGCAACGAGCGAGTGCGACGAACACCGAGGTTCGGCCCGCGGGAACTCGGCGCGCCCACTTGACGACCAATAGGCGGGAGAACATCAACGCGGCGCGACAGTAAGGAACGGCCTTGACTGAAGTGGCAGTAACCGGGCCCGGTAGGGCGGAAACCGGGCGAGTCGAACTCGACCTGAAAGGCCTGTCGTGCGGTGCATGCGCGAGGCGCGTCGAGAAGGCGCTGAACAGGATCGACGGAGTGCGGGCGTCGGTCGACTTCGGAGCCAGGGTGGCGAGGGTCGAGGCCGATCCGGGTATCGACGTAGCGGACCTGTGCGCGGCCGTGAGAAAGGCCGGTTACGGTGTCGCGGTGCGCATGGAGGGAGGCGGTGGAAGAGTTGAAGTGCCTGAGAAACAGCAGCTCTCGCCGCTACGGACGGCCATTTCGGCCGTGACGTTGCTGCTGCGCTGGTTGATTTCTCCCTGGCATGCTCGCTGAGGACTTCGGTTCGGCCAGAACTGGGCGGGACTAGCGGTCTTGCCCGTTAATCCGTCGGGCCCGTTCGCTGGGGTGTCGAGACTGCGGTGGCAGCGCCGAAACGCGAAAAAAGTAGCGCTGAGCACAGT
>NZ_JBMIOP010000097.1:0-24080 GCF_049197365.1 Mycobacterium sp. THU-M104 | reverse complement strand
ATGGCGAGCAGGGCGGTCAGCCACCCGGCCCACGACGGGCCGGTTTGGCCGAGCAGGTGCGCGAGCGGTGGCACATACAGGAAGGCCGCCAGCATCGCGAGTTCGGCGCCGACGGCGCCCAGCAGCAGACGGTTGGTCCGCCACGGAACGGTCCAGGCGGGGCGCAGCGTGCTGCGGCAGGCGAAGGCGTTGGCCACCTGCCCGAACACCACGGCGCTGAACGCGGCACCCGAGGCCACGAGCAGCGCCGGACCGTGGGGGAAGGGCGCACCGGGTCGCCAGCCGAGGGCCAGGAACGCGGTCAGGAAGGCGCCGAGCTCCACGGCGGCCTCGACCGGGCCCAGCACCCCGAACGCGCGCGTGAATAGGCGCCCGTCCAACAGGTGGCCGTGCGTCGGGGGCCGGTCGAGCACGTGCGCGGCGGCCGGCTCGGCACCCAGCGCCAGGGCGGGCAGGACGTCGGTGCCGATGTCGAGCGCCAAGACCTGCAGCACCCCGATCGCGAGGGGGAACGTCCCGGCGCTGAGTGCCCACACGACGAACGGGGCGAGCTCGGCCACGTTGTCGGTGAGATGGTAGGTGAGGAACCGGCGCAGGTTGGTGAACGTGGCCCGGCCCTGTTCGACGGCGGCGACGATGGTGCTGAAGTTGTCGTCGAGCAACACCAGGTCGGCGGCCTCGCGGGCCACGTCGGTGCCGGACCGGCCCATGGCCACCCCGATCGCCGCCTCGCGCAGGGCCGGCGCGTCGTTGACCCCGTCTCCGGTCATGGCCACGACGTGACCGCGGTGGCGCAGCGCCCGCGCGATGCGCAGCTTGTCCTCGGGGGTGACCCGGGCGACGACGACGCCGTCGTGGTCGAGCAGTGCGCCGAGTTCGGCATCCGCGGCGGGCAGGTCTCGGCCGGTCAGCACGAGTTGCTCCGGCCCCAGCAGGCCCACCTCGGCCGCGACGGCCCTGGCGGTCTCGGGATGATCGCCGGTCACCATGGCGACCTGGATGCCGGCGCGCCGGCACGCGGCCAGCGCCGCCGCCGCACGCTGGCGCGGAGGGTCTTCCAGCGCGACCAGCCCCAGCAGCGTCAGGTCGCGCTCGGCCTCGGCCGCCGAACCCGGCGGTTCGGCCGTGGCGAGGTCTCGCGCGGCGACTGCGAGCACGCGCAGGCCGCGGTGGGCCAGCGCCCGCAGCGCCTCGACCGCGCCGGTCGGGACCGCGCAAAGCGGAAAGACCGCATCGGGGGCGCCTTTGACCAGCACGCGGTTTCCGGTGACCACGGACATGCGGCGCCGGCGGGCGTCGAACGGGAACCGCGCCCGCTCCGGGGCCGATCGGGCGCTGTCGTCGGTGTCGACGCCGACCCGGCGCGCGAAGGCGTCCAGGGCGGCCTCCATCGGATCGCCGTGCGGTACCCAGCGGCCGTCCTTCTCGCTCACCCGCCCCGACGAGCACCGCGCGGCCACCCATGCGACGTCCCGCAGCGGGGCCTCGTCCCCGGCCCAGTGAATCGTGGCCACGGGTTCGTAGCCGTTGCCGTCGATGGTGGCGGTGCCGTCGGGCATCCACACCTCGACCACCGACATCTCGTTGCGGGTCAGGGTGCCGGTCTTGTCAGTGCAGATGAAGGTCGTCGAGCCCAGCGTCTCGACCGCCTCGAGGTTGCGCACCAACGCGTGCCGGCCGGCCATCCGCTGCGCCCCGATCGCCAGCGACAGGGTGACGGTCGGCAGCAGGCCCTCGGGCACGATGGCGACTGTCACCCCGACTGCGAACAGAAATCCGGCGGAGGGAGGCATGCCGACCAGCAGCGCGACACCGAAGAAAACCGACCCGACCACGACGGCGACCACGGCGATGAGGCGCGACACGCGGTCGAGCTCTTTGCGCAGCGGGGTCGGAGCGGGCCGCTGCGCCTGGGTGAGCCGGGCGATCCCGGCCAGCCGGGTGTGCCGTCCGGTCGCCTCGACCGTAGCCCGGGCCTCACCTTCGACCGCGAAACAGCCGGCCGGTACGGCCTCGCCCGCCGCGGGGTGCTCGGGCACGCTCTCCCCGGTCAGCGCCGAGGTGTCCACCGCCAGCGCATTCGCGACGTCGAGCCGCAGGTCGGCCGAAATGCGGTCGCCCTCGGCAAGCAGCACCACGTCGCCGACCACCAGATCTTCGGCCGGCACCTGCCGGGCCATGCCGTCGCGAACCACGGTGGCGCGCCGCGGAAGCAGCTCGCTCAACCGTTCGGCGGCGTGCTCGGCGCGCTGTTCCTGAGCGAACGCGAACAGCCCGTTGATCACGATGACGACGAACACCGCCACACCCAGCTGCGGCATCCCCGCGACGAATGCCAGCGCGCCGGCCACCCAGAACAGAAGCGCGAAGAAGTGGACCATCTCGGCCAACAGCCGCCGCCAGGCCGGGATCCTGCGTGCCACCGGAAGCCGGTTGGGGCCCTCGGCGTCCAGCCGCGCGGCGGCCTCCTCCGATGTGAGTCCCACCCGCAACACCTCGGAGCCCGTGACGCTCATCGCGTGCCGCGCGGTTTTTCACCGCGGGAGCGGTTCGTCGGTCGCTGCCGCACCCAACCGCGGGCGATGCCCACGGCAACCAGGCACAACACCGACGCGATCACCACGCCCGACACCACCAGGCCGACGACCCCGACCGCGCCCATGGAACCTCCCGCTCGCTCATCAGCCAGCGAAGACGAACGCGGCGCCGCCGGATAGAGTCCAAGGTCACGATCGGTCCCGGACGTGGCGCCGACGCGGCCTCAGCAGGCGAACGCCAGGCCGACGCCGTCGGGCGGCGGCACAGGCTGCAGGCAGCCGAACCGCTCGATGCCGGCCGTGCTGAATCGCACCGCCGAACGGTGGGCATAGTTCACACAGAACAGACCAGCCCGGTCGGCCCGGCAGCGGTAGTCACCGAAAGACAGCGAATCCCCGTCGGCCAGTGCGGGCCCGTGACCGTCGACGAACGGGCCCGGGTCGCCGCGGGCTGCGCCCACCTGCAAGTTCGTCCCATCGAAAAAGACCCACCCGCCTTTCCATTCGCCGTAGGCCGTCGCGGGCGCGGGCGCGGGATTGGTCAGCTCGACCAGGCAAACCGGCGCGAGCCCGGTGCGTTTGGCGTCGGTCATGCACGCGACTTTGCCGACTTGGGCGGTGAACGCGACGTCGCCGCCGAGTGGGGTGACGACACCGTCGCGCGTCACGTTGTGAAAGCCGGCGGGGTCGGCAGGGCGACCCGCCTCGATCCAGGCGATCACGTCCGAGATCGCGGCGCCCGACGTCGGTGCGGTTGACGGAGCCGGCCTGCTCGACGAGGTGGTGGTCGTCGCCGGGGTGCTCCCGGGTGCTTCGGGGCCGGGCCGCGGTTCACCGCGCTGACCGTGTGAGCAGCCGGCGACCAGCAACGTCAGCGCGACCAGCGCGGCGATCCGCATTGAGCCAGGCTAACCGCCGGTCCACGAACCAGCACCGACTGAGGCGCTGCGCGCGTTCTGCGCGTCGATTCGGCTACGGTCGGCTCATGCATGAGCGCACCGTCCGCGCGCAAACCTCTGCCGGCACCGTCGAAGGTTTCACCCGCGACGGGGTGAACCGGTGGCGATCCATCCCGTACGCCCGCCCCCCACTGGGGCCGCTGCGCTTGCGGGCGCCCCAGCCGGCCCGGCCCTGGTCGGGAGTGCGCCACTGCCACGGATTCGCCAACTGCGCGCCCCAGCAGCGTCGCTACACCCTGCTCGGGGTCGGCAAGTACCAGCCCATGAGCGAGGACTGCCTGACCCTCAACGTCGTCACCCCCGAATCCGCCGGTGCGCAACCGCTTCCGGTGATGGTCTTCATCCACGGCGGGGGGTACTTCCTGGGCAGCTCCGCCACGCCGCTGTACGACGGCCGGGCATTGGCCCGCCGTGGATGCGTCTACGTCTCGGTCAACTACCGATTGGGGGCGCTGGGGTGCCTGGACCTGTCGTCGCTGTCGACGGCGCAGGTCCCCATCGAGAGCAATCTTTACCTGCGCGACCTGGTGCTGGCGTTGCAGTGGGTTCGTGACAACATCGCGGAGTTCGGCGGTGATCCCGCCAACGTCACCATCTTCGGCGAGAGTGCCGGCGCGTGCATCACCTCCACGTTGTTGGCGGTGCCCGCCGCCGAAGAGCTGTTCGCCCGGGCGATCTCGGAGAGCCCGGCCTCGGGCCTGACGCGGTCCAAAGACATCGCGGACGAGTTCGCGAACCGGTTCGCCGATTTGCTCGGGGTGCGAAGGCGCGACGCCGCCGACGCGCTGATGCAGGTGTCCGCGGCCCAACTGGTAGAGATCCAGCACCGCCTGATCGAGCAGGGCATGACGAACAGGTTGAACGCCTTTCCGATCGGCCCCGTCGTCGGCGACGACATCCTGCCGATGGATCCTGTTGAGGCGATGCGGTGCGGACGGGCGCACCGGGTGCCGCTCATCGTGGGGACCAACGCCGACGAGGGACGCCTGTTCACGCGCTTCCTGACGATGCTGCCGACGAATGAATCGATGGTCGAAGAACTGCTGGCCGACACCGAACCGGACGCCCGCGAACGCATCACCGCCGCCTACCCGGACTACCCGGCACCCTCGGCGTGCATCCAGCTCGGCGGCGACTTCGCGTTCAGCTCGGCGGCCTGGCAGATCGCCGAAGCACACGGCACCCACGCACCCACGTACCTCTACCGCTACGACTTCGCTCCGCGAACGCTGCGCTGGACCGGCTTCGGCGCGACCCACGCCACGGAACTGCTCGCGGTGTTCGACATCTATCGGACCAGGTTCGGCGCGCTGCTGACGGCCGCCGGCGACCGGTGTTCCGCGCTGCGGGTCAGCAACCAGGTGCAACGCCGGTGGAGCTCCTTCAGCCACACCGGGGTACCCGGCGACGACTGGCCCGCGTACACCGCCTCCGACCGCGCCGTCATGGTTTTCGACCGCAGGTCTCGCGTCGAGTTCGACCCGCATCCGTACCGCAGGATGGCCTGGGAAGGCTTTTCACTGGCGCGTTGAACTGGCACGCTGACCACCATGCACGCCGACACCGGGCAAGTCGTCGAACGACCCGGTGACCTCACTGCCTCCTGGCTGACCGCGGCGATCGGCGCCGGGCCCGTCGCGCACTTCACCGTGGAACGCATCGGCACCGGCCAGATGAGCGATTGCTATCGTGTCCGGCTCACCTACTCGGACGGGGCGCCCGGCCCCGGCCGGCCCGAGTCGGTGGTGCTCAAGGTCGCCGCGACCGACCCGATGAGTCGCCAGACCGGGCTGGCGCTGGGTCTCTACGAACGAGAGGTCTGCTTCTACGGCGACATCGCTCCGCGTCTGGGCGGTCCGGTCGCGCCCTGCTACCACGCCGCAGTCGACACCACCACCGGGGCCTTCGACCTGCTGCTCGCCGACGCGGGCCCGGCGATCGTCGGCGACGAGATCGCCGGTGCCACAACCGAACAGGCCCGCCTGGGTGTCGAGGAGCTGGGCCGGCTGCACGGCCCGCTGCTCGGGGACCCGGGGCTGGCCGAGGCGCCGTGGCTCAACCGCGAGTCGCCCCTGCGCCAGGCGATGATCACCCCGCTCTATGCCGGTTTCGTCGATCGCTATGGCGACCAGATCGAGCCGGGACACCGCCTGGTGTGCGAACGCCTGGTGGCCTCGTTCGACGGCTACCAGGCGCAGGAGTCCGAGCCCGGCCGAATCCAGGGCATGGTGCATGGCGACTACCGCCTGGACAACATGCTGTTCGGTACCGAAGGCGCAGACCGCGCGTTGACGGTGGTCGATTGGCAGACCGTCTCGTGGGGCCCGGCGCTGACCGACCTGGCGTATTTCCTGGGCTGTGCCCTGTCGACGCGAGACCGCCGCGAGCGCTACGACGGGTTACTGCGGACTTACCACGAGGCATTGGGGCCCAATGCGCCCCTGAGCCTCGCCGACGTCGCCGAAGGTGTGCGCCGCCAGAGCTTTTTCGGGGTGATGATGGCGATCGTCTCCTCGATGCTGGTGGAGCGCACCGAGCGCGGCGACCGGATGTTCATGACGATGCTGCAACGACACTGTGAGCACGTGCTCGACACCGACGCGTTGGTGACGCTGCCCGTCGCGACGGCACCCGAGCCGCTGCGACCGTCGCGGGACGACGAACTCGCGCACGCCCCGACCGCCGAGCCGCTGTGGAGTGAAAGCTGGTATGCCGACTTCGCCGATCCCGCACAGGGATTGGGTGGCTGGTTCCGCCTCGGCCTGATCGCCAACCGGCGGCAGGCGTTGGTGCATGCGCTGCTGTGTGGCCCGGGCATGCCGACCGTGGCCGTCGACACGCTGGTCCCACTGCCTGCCGATCCGTGGATGCTGGCCACCGACACCCTCGAGCTGGGCCACTCGGCCACCGCCGCGCTGCAGACCTACCGCGTCGACATCCGCGCGCGGGCCCAGGCGTACGACGACCCTTCTGCACTGCTGCGCGGGGAGCCTGGCACTCCGGTCGACATGACGATGCATCTGGTGTGGGCCACCGGCGGCGCCCCGTACAAGTACCGGCTCACGACGCGCTACGAAATCCCTTGCAGGGTCTCGGGCACCGTCAGCGTGGACGGTGCCGGCTACCGCGTCGACTCCGTGCCCGGACAGCGCGACCACTCCTGGGGGGTGCGCGACTGGTGGAGCATGGACTGGATCTGGAGCGCCCTGCACCTCGATGACGGCACCCGTTTGCACGGGGTGAACATCCGCATACCGGGTGCCCCGGCCTTCAGTGTCGGCTACGTTCAGGATGCCGTCCACAACGTCACCGAGGTGCAGACCGTCGAATCGCGGGAAGCATTCGGCGCCAACGGTTTACCGCTTGAATCGACATTGGGCTTCGACCCGGGCGGGATCGTTGCGGAACTCGACGTGCGCGGCCAGGCGCCGGTGCGGCTGGTTTCCCCCGACGGGCGGGTCAGTCAGTTCCCGCGCGCCTGGGTCACCGTCACCACCACGGACGGCCGCCGCGGCGTCGGCTGGGTGGAATGGAACCGCAACCTGGCGACCGGGTGAGCGAAGGCCGGAGCCGTGTTCCGTCGCCGATCGTGGTGATGGGTGTCTCGGGCTCGGGCAAATCGACGGTGGGTTCGGCCCTGGCGCAACGGTTGCGGGTCCCGTTCGTCGACGGCGACACCCTGCACCCGCCGGCCAACATCGCCAAGATGGCCGCCGGCGAACCGCTCGACGACGACGATCGCCGCCCCTGGTTGGACCTGGTCGGCGAGTGGTTGGCGGGCCACCGCGGCGGCGGTGTGGCGAGCTGTTCGGCGCTCAAACGCGCCTACCGCGACCGATTGCGCGCGCATTGCCCGAACGTGGAGTTCCTGCACCTCAGCGGTTCGCCGGAGCTCATCGGCCACCGGCTGGCCGCCAGGCCAGGTCATTTCATGCCGGCAGCGTTACTGCGTTCGCAGTACGAGGCGCTCGACCCCCTTGGCCCCGACGAGCCGGGTTTCACCGTCGACGTCGGCCGGGATGTCGAGGCGATTATTGACACCTACGTGTCGGCGTCATCGACGCGACGGCACAAAAGCAGCTGAAAACCGCCGTGGTACAAGGATTCCCGAGACGCTGAGGTGTTCAGCGGAGCCGCTTTTTCACCTGCGAGCCGACCCGTTCCAGCGCATCCCCGGCAGCCTGGCCGTTCGCGGAATCGGCGCGGTGACGCGTTGATTCGGCGAGTTGCTCGCCGCGGGCCCGGGCGGCGCCGGCCAGTTCGCGGCTGCGCTTGCGTGCGGCTTCGACCAGCGGTGCACCCTTGTCGGCGCCGATCTTCAACCCATGCCTGATCTTCTCGCCGAACTCTTCTACGTCACTGTCGAGGTTGTCGTGGACCTGGGGAAACTTGGGCAGCGCGGATGAAACCGCATCCGAGAGCCGCTCGGCTGCCCGGCGGCCCCGCCACCCCAGCGACGGCGCGCCCGCGGTGTCGGCGGCCGCGATCATCAACCCGCCCAGCAGGCTGAGGTCCGTCAGGAACTCCTTGCGTTTCTCCGCTTTGCGCTGCGGGTCGGTCTCCGTCCAGAACATGTGCGCGCCGAGGTTGCCCGGCAGTACGGTGCAGGCCAAGGCAGCCGAGGCCACGCGTGGCATCCGACCAGTGGCCAGCAGCAGGCCGCCCCCGACCTGAACTGCCGCGTTGATCTGCGCGACGGTCTGCGGGTCGCTGGGAATGCTGGTGCCCACCGGATTCGGCAGCGCCTGCAGACCGCCCACCGCGGGCGCCGCGGCCGCGGCCGCGGCCTTGGGATTGAGCAGTGAATCGATGCCTTGCCCGATGAACACGGCCGACAACAGCGGCCGCGCAATTCTGCGGATCAACATGGCAGGCTGACTACCCCGCCGGCCCGCAATCAAACCGGCGCGTCCCCCGGCCGAAGGTGAGGGCCGATATTCCCAGCTGATGCCCGTAACGCGGCCTCGGTGGCGATACGGTCGATAAGCTGGAGCCCGTGCGGGCATTGGTCATCGTCGACGTGCAGAACGACTTCTGCGAGGGCGGGCCGCTGGCGGTCGCCGGCGCCGCCGCCCTGGCGTCGGCCATCAACAGTTATTTGGCGGATGGCCCGGGATACCGGCACGTCGTCGCGACGAAGGATTGGCACGTCGACCCGGGAGGCCACTTTTCCGACCGGCCGGACTATTCGTCGTCCTGGCCGCCGCACTGCATCGCGGGAAGCCCCGGTGCGGACTTTCCTCCCGACCTCGACACCGGCCCGGTCGAGGCGGTCTTCTGCAAAGGCGCCTACACCGCCGGGTACAGCGGTTTCGAGGGCTTCGACGAGGACGGGACCTCCCTGCTGGCGTGGTTGCGCGGGCGCGGAGTCGAGGCGGTCGACATCGTCGGCATCGCCACCGACCATTGCGTCAAGAGCACCGCCGAGGACGCGGCGCGGGCCGGTTTGGCAACGCGGGTACTGGTGAACCTGACCCGCCCCGTCGCCGCGGATTCGGCCGCGCGGGCACTGGCGGAGATGCGGGCCGCGGGCGTCGAGTCGGCCGAGGTGGCCTGAGGGTGGCGCCGCCGAGTCGTTCGCCGGCGCGATGCGACTCGAGTGCGGCGGCGAGACCACGGTGAACGGCCTCCGAGCTAGCGTGGCCGTCGGCTGAACTCGGGGCACCGGCGTGCCATCTCGTTCGACGAGGTGACCCGGCAGGCCGACGCGATACCTCCCGGTCTGACCGCCGGCCGTGCTGCAAGGGTCGGATCGGGTACCAAGGACACTAGACGTAGCCGGCGGCGGGCCGGCCGAGACGGAAGACCGGGGAGTGCCATGGGTGATGAGCCGTTCGGGCGGCGTAGCCTGCTGCGGGGTGCCGGAGCGCTCACCGTGGCGGCGCTGGCGCCGTGGCCAGACGGCTGCAGCTCCGGCGGCGACGACGCGCTCACCTTTTTCTTCACCGCAAACCCCGATGAGCACGCCGCGAGGATGCGTGTCGTCGACGCGTTCCGGCGTCGTCATCCCGACATCAAGGTTCGAACCCTGTTGTCCGGTCCGGGCGTCATGCAGCAGCTCTCGACTTTCTGCGCCGGCGGCCGCTGTCCCGACGTGCTGATGGCGTGGGAGTTGACCTACGCCGAATTGGCCGACCGGGGCGTGTTGCTGGACCTGAACACGATGCTGGCGCGCGATCCGGCCTTCGCCGCCGAGCTCAAGTCGGACAGCATCGGCCCGCTCTACGAGGGCTTCTCGTTCAACGGGGGCCAGTATGCGTTCCCGGAGCAGTGGTCCGGGAACTACCTGTACTACAACAAAAGGCTTTTCGCCGAGGCCGGGGCACCGGCACCGCCGGGGACGTGGGCGCAGCCGTGGACCTTCGGCCAGTTCCTGGACGCTGCCACCGCACTCACCAAGCGGGACGGATCCGGGCGGACAACGCAGTGGGGATTCGTCGACACATTCCTGCCGGCGGCGACGGCGGGACTGTTCGGCATGAACAACGGCGTACCGTGGTCGACCCCCCTGAAAAACCCGACCCACTTCAATTTCGGCGAAGACGCGTTCATCGAGGCGGTGCAGTTCTACGCCGACCTGGCCAACAGGCACAAGGTGGCGCCCACCGCGTCGGACACCCAGTCGATTTCCACGCCCAATTTGTTCGCGGCGGGCAAGGCGGCCCTCGCGCTGGGCGGCCACTGGCGCTACCAGACGTTCCAGCGCGCGAACGGACTGGAGTTCGACGTCGCGCCACTTCCGACGGGTCCGGCGCTGCCGAAAGGACATGCGGCCTGCTCCAACATCGGCGCCACCGGCCTGGCCATCGCCGCGAGCAGCCAACGTAAGGATCAGGCTTGGGAATTCGTCAAATTCGCGACCGGCCCGATCGGACAGTCGCTGATCGGCGAGTCATGTCTGTTCGCGCCGGCGCTACGATCCGCGCTGGCATCGCGGGGATTCGCCGCGGCGCACAGTCGGTTGAGTAACCTGACCGTGCTCACCGAGGGGCCGGCCTATTCCGAGGCGTTGCCGATCACCCCGGCATGGGAGAAGGTCAGCGCCCTGATGGACCGCAATTTCGGCCCCGTGCTGCGCGGGTCGAGGCCGGCGAGCTCGCTGGCCCGGATGTCACACGCCGTCGACGAGGTACTACGCAACCCATGACACCGATCGACACCTCCTGCGCGAGATCTCGTCCGTTGCGACGGCGTGCCCGGGCAGGCCGACTGTTCGTGGCGCCGAACCTGGCCGCGGTCAGCATCTTCATGCTGTTCCCGCTCGGGTTCTCGCTGTACATGAGCTTTCAGCAGTGGGACCTTTTCACGCGGCCGAAGTTCGTGGGTCTGAAGAACTTCGGGGACCTCACGTCCGACCCGTTGTTTGTCATCGCACTTCGCAACACGGTGGTTCTCACGGTCGGCACCGTAGTGCCGACCGTGCTGGTCAGCCTGGTCGTCGCCGCCGTGCTGAGCTGGGAAGTCAAAGGCATCGGGATCTTTCGCACCGTCGTCTTTTTGCCGCTGGCCATCTCCTCGGTGGTGATGGCGGTCGTGTGGCAGTTCGTCTTCGACACCGACAACGGACTGCTCAACATCGTGCTCGGCTGGGCCGGCGTCGGCCCGATTCCCTGGCTGATCCGACCGCACTGGGCCATGGCGTCGCTGTGCATGGTCAGCGTGTGGCGAAGCGTGCCCTTCGCGAGCGTCGTGCTGCTCGCCGCCATACAGGGGGTACCGGCAAACCTGTACGAGGCCGCCAGAATCGACGGCGCCGGCGCGATACGGCAGTTCGTCTCCATCACGCTGCCCATGATCCGGGGTGCGGTGTCGTTTGTGGTCGTCATCTCGGTCATCCACGCCTTCCAGGCGTTCGACCTGGTCTATGTCCTCAACGGGCCCGGTGGCGGACCGGAGACCGCGACGTATGTGTTGGGCATCATGCTGTTTCAGCACGCGTTCTCCTTCCTGGAGTTCGGATATGCCTCCGCGCTGGCATGGGTGATATTCGCGATCCTGCTGGTGTTGACCGTGCTGCAATTCCGCATCACGCGGCGTCGCTCCTGGGAGGCTTCCCGTGGGTTTGGCTGAGCACCCCGCGCGCATGTTCAGGCGCAACGTCATCCGGACCGCGGTCGTCTACGTGGCCCTGATCTGCATCGCCTGCTGTGCACTGTTCCCGATCGCCTGGGCGGTCTCCGGGTCCCTGAAGAAGGAGGGCGAGGTCACCGAGCCGACGTTGTTGCCGGCCCACCCGCAGTGGTCGAACTACACCGAAGTGTTCGCGTTGATGCCGTTTTGGCGGATGTTCTTCAACACGGTTCTCTATGCCGGCTGCGTCACGGCCGGGCAGGTGTTCTTCTGCTCACTGGCCGGATATGCGTTCGCGCGCCTGCAATTCCGCGGTCGCGATGCGCTGTTCTTGGTCTATCTGGCCACTCTGATGGTGCCGTTGACGGTCACCGTCATCCCACAGTTCATCGTCATGCGGACCCTGGGCTGGGTCGACACCCCGTGGGCGATGATCGTGCCAGGTTTGTTCGGCAGCGCTTTCGGCACTTATCTGATGCGACAGTTCTTCCTGACCCTGCCCACTGACCTGGAGGAGGCCGCGATTCTCGACGGGTGCTCCTCGTGGCAGGTCTACTGGCGGATTCTGCTGCCTCATGCCAGGCCCGCGGTGCTGGTACTCGCGGTGCTCACGTGGGTCAACGTGTGGAACGACTTCCTGTGGCCGCTGCTGATGATCCAGCGCAACAGCCTGGCCACGCTCACCCTCGGGCTGGTCCGGATGCGCGGGGAGTATGTCGCCCGCTGGCCGGTGCTGATGGCGACGTCGATGCTGATCATGCTGCCGCTGGTCGTCATCTACGCCATCGCGCAGCGTTACTTCGTCCGCGGTATTGCGGTGACCGGACTCGGGGGCTAGACGTGGCTTCGGTGAGCTTCGAGCAGGCGACCCGCTGCTACCCGGGCGCGGACCGGCCGGCCCTGGACGGACTCGACCTGGTGGTGGGTGACGGCGAGTTCGTCGTGCTGGTCGGCCCGTCCGGGTGCGGCAAGACGACCTCGCTGCGGATGGTGGCCGGATTGGAGACGCTGGATTCCGGGCGCATCCGCATCGGTGATCGAGATGTCACCGACGTCGACCCGAAGTACCGCGACGTCGCGATGGTCTTCCAGAACTACGCTCTCTACCCGCACATGACCGTCGCGCAGAACATGGGCTTCGCCCTGAAGATCGCCAGGACACCGAAGGCCGAGATCCGCGAACGGGTGCTGGCCGCTGCCGAACTGCTCGACCTGCGGTCGTATCTGGACCGCAAACCCAAGGACCTGTCCGGGGGGCAG
Source organism: Mycobacterium sp. THU-M104 (assembly GCF_049197365.1). Taxonomy (NCBI): domain Bacteria; kingdom Bacillati; phylum Actinomycetota; class Actinomycetes; order Mycobacteriales; family Mycobacteriaceae; genus Mycobacterium; species Mycobacterium sp. THU-M104. The sequence goes on along the minus strand of NZ_JBMIOP010000097.1, from coordinate 11,254 downwards.
CGCCAGCGGGTGGCGATGGGACGCGCCCTCGTGCGTCGTCCGCAGGTGTTCCTGATGGACGAACCGCTGTCCAATCTCGACGCCAAACTGCGGGTGCAGACGCGAAACCAGATCGCCTCGCTGCAAAGGCGACTCGGCACCACCACCGTTTATGTCACCCACGACCAGGTGGAGGCCATGACGATGGGCGACCGTGTCGCCGTGCTGCGCGACGGACTGTTGCAACAGGTCGCCGCGCCCCGCGAGATTTACCGCAATCCCGACAACGCCTTCGTGGCCGGCTTCATCGGTTCGCCCGCGATGAACCTTTTCACCCTGCCGATCGTGGATTCGTCGGTGTTGTTGGGGGATTTGCTGATTCCGATAACACGCGAGATCGCCTCGGCAGCGGCAGAAGTCGTCGTCGGAGTGCGTCCTGAACATTTGCAGGTGAATGGCCCCGGGGTTGAGAGGGGGTTCGAGATGCAGGTCGACGTGGTCGAGGAGCTGGGTGCGGATGCCTACCTGTATGGGCGAATCAGTTTCCCGGGCAATACTGTCGATCAGCCCGTCGTGGCACGGGTCGACGGACGCCGGCCACCAGAGCGGGGTAGCCGCGTGCGGTTGAATCCCGAACCCGGTCACCTACATTTCTTCGGCGCCGACGGTCGACGGATCCGTTGAGTGCGGCGCGGCGTGCCGCGCGGCGGCCCGCCGGATCCGGGCTAAGGTGGCGGCCGTGAGCGTGGCACACGCCGACCTGGTGTGCGAAGGCGGCGGCGTGCGGGGCATCGGACTCGTGGGTGCGGTGGAGGCCTTGGCCGAAGCCGACTACCGGTTCCCCCGCGTCGCCGGCAGCAGCGCGGGCGCGATCGTCGCCTCGCTGGTGGCGGCTCTGCAGGCGGCCGGCGAACCGCTGAGCCGGCTCGCCGAGGTGATGCGCAGCATCGATTACCGAAAGTTCCTCGACCGCAGCCTGATCGGTCGAGTACCGGTGATCGGCGGGGGACTGTCGCTACTGGTGTCGGACGGGGTGTACCAGGGGGCCTACCTGGAGCGGTTGATCGGCGGATTGCTGGGGGACCTGGGCGTGCGCACGTTCGGTGACCTGCGCACCGGCGAGAAACCCGAACAGTTCGCGTGGTCGCTGGTCGTGACCACCAGCGACCTGTCCCGACGCCGCCTGGTGCGCATTCCGTGGGACCTGCCCGACTACGGTGTCGAACCGGACGACTTCCCCGTGGCCCGCGCCGTGCACGCCTCGGCGGCGATCCCGTATGTGTTCCAACCGGTCCGGGTCGCCGGCGCCACCTGGGTCGACGGCGGATTGCTGTCGGATTTCCCGGTGCAGCTGTTCGACGAACCCGACGGCCGGCCCCGCTGGCCGACGTTCGGTATCCGGCTGTCGGCGCGCCCCGGCATTCCGCCCACCCACCCGGTGCACGGGCCGGTGTCGCTGGGAATCGCCGCCATAGAAACGCTGATGAGCAACCAGGACAACGCCTACATCGACGACCCGTGCACCGTGCGGCGCACCATTTTCGTCCCTGCCGACGAGGTCAGTCCCATCGATTTCGACCTGTCCGCGCAGCAACGAGATGCCCTCTACCGACGCGGTCTGCGAGCGGGCCGACAGTTTCTGACGACATGGAATTACGCGGACTATCTGGCGGCGTGCGGTCCACCTCGCCAAGGCCGGGAGTAGAGCACAGGCCGCGGAACGCGTCGCCGACAACTTGTGATGTTGGCCGCTGGCGCGCCGCACCGGCGATCACCGGCGAACCCTCGTACTATCGCCGACGTGGTGGATCGCTACGGAACCGACGTGCTGGCCGCAGGCCGGCGCACGCCTCGTTCGACTGAGCACCCGGCCGAGTTGGGTTTGGTGGTCGAGGATGCGCAGACGGGCTACGTGGGCGCGGTGGTGCGGGTCGAATACGGTCGGGTCGACCTGGAAGACCGGCGAGGGCGCACGCGTGGCTTTCCCCTCGGGCCGGGTTATCTGCTGGACGGGCGTCCGGTGATCCTCACCGCGCCGCGTCGCGTGGCGCCGCCCGCGCCGGCCAGAACGGCGTCGGGATCCGTCGCGGTCCCACGCGCGCGCGCCCGGGTCGCGCGCGCCAGCCGGATCTACGTCGAGGGACGCCATGACGCCGAGCTCATCGCACAGGTGTGGGGCGACGACCTTCGGGTGGAGGGCGTCGTCGTCGAGCACCTCGGCGGCGTCGACGACCTGGTGGACATCGTGACCGAATTCGGTCCCGGGCCGGGGCGCCGGCTCGGTGTGCTCGTCGACCACCTCGTCACCGGGTCGAAGGAGGCGCGCATCGCCGACGCGGTGCGGCGCGGACCGGGAGGCCACGACACGCTGGTCGTCGGTCACCCTTACGTCGACATCTGGCAGGCCGTCAAGCCGCAGCGACTCGGCTTGAAAGCCTGGCCGCAGGTGCCACGGCAGGTGGAATGGAAACACGGCGCCTGCAAAGCGCTGGGACTGCCGCACGCCGCCCAAGCCGACATCGCCAGCGCCTGGCAGCACATCCGCTCCCGGGTGCGCGACTGGAACGACCTCGAACCCGCGCTGATCGGCCGGGTCGAAGAACTCATCGACTTCGTGACTCAGCCGTCCGCGCCCTGACTGAGGTCGCATGTCTTGCGTACGCTACGCCCGCGTGCCGAACACCTCTCTGGCGAAAAGGGATTCACCCGGCGGCACGTCCATCCGGTGACGGGAGAGTTACCGCCCGGTGAAGCTTGTGCCGCCGAAACCCTCCGGACCGCCGGCTGGGGACTAAAGCCTCACGACCGGTGACCCCGACGCCGATAATGTCTTCCTCGAAGGAGGGAGCATGAAATGACAGCACCCAAACATCCCGGCGTGGTGGTGGCGACAGACGGTTCGGCGGCGTCCAATGTCGCCGTCGCCTGGGCAGCCCATGACGCGGCAATGAGGAATATCCCACTGACGGTCGTCCATGCGGTGATCACCCCGACCGCGACCTGGCCGCCGATGCCCTACCCGGATTCCCTGGCGGTGCGGCTGGAAGACGACGGCAAGAAGGCGATCATGCACGCGGTCAAGATCGCCGAAGATGCGATGCCCGCGGACCGCAACGTCCCCATCGGCAGGGAACTGGTGTTCGCGACCCCGGCGTCGGCCCTGATCGAGATGTCCACCCAGGCCCAGATGGTCGTGGTGGGCAGCTCCGGGCGTGGGCTGATCGCCCGCGGCGTGATCGGTTCGGTCAGTTCGGCGGTGGTGCGGCAGGCCCATTGCCCGGTCGCTGTGATCCACGACGGCGAAACACCGCGCCCTGACTTACCTGTGCTGGTGGGAATCGACGGATCGCCGGCTTCCGAACTGGCGACCGAGATCGCGTTCGACGAGGCGTCGCGCCGCGGGGTCGGCTTGGTGGCCTTGCACGCATGGAGCGACCTTGGGGTCGGCTATCTGGGAGAATCCGGTCTGCCCGAACTGCTGGGGGAGGCGGAGCGCAGTCTCGCCGAGCGGCTTGCCGGCTGGCAGGAACGTTACCCCGACGTCACCGTGCGGCGACTGGTCCTGCGTGACCAGCCGGCGCATGAGCTCGCCGACAAGGCCGATTCGGCGCAACTCGTCGTCGTGGGCAGTCACGGCCGGGGCGGTTTGGCGGGCACGCTGCTGGGCTCGGTGAGCAACGCGGTGCTGCACTCCGTGCGGGTGCCCGTGATCGTGGCCAGAACGTCCGGTTCCTCAGAAAAGGCTAGGCTAGCCTAATATCATCGTGAGTCGCCGAGCGCTCGAGGATTTTGCGCCCGAACCTTTCGATGGATGTGCCGCGAAAACCTGTTGCAGGCCAATCCCGTTCGGCGTGTAGCGGCCCGGCGAACGCGGTAGCGAGACGCCGGCTTGCGACGTGCCACCCAACGACGGGGGTGTAGACCCGCACAGGTGGGTAGAGACAAGCTATGACCGACACCCTGATCCAGACCTTCCACCCCCTCGACCCGCTCACCGAGGACGAGTTCGGTAAGGCAGCCGCACTCCTGCGTCGGGAGAAATCGGTGGACGACCGCTGGCGCTTCGCTTCGATCGCGTTGGAGGAGCCGAGCAAGCCCGCGGTCGCCGCATTCGAGGACACCGGTGTCGTGCCCGACCGGCAGGCAACGGTCGTGTGCTTCGAGCGCGACGTCAACCAGACGTTCAAGGCGCTGGTCTCACTGACCGACGACGCGGTGCTGGCGTGGGAACACGTGTCCGGCGTGCAACCCAACATCACGGTCGACGAATTCAACGAGGCGAACGAGGTCCTGCGCCGCGATCCGCGTGTCGTCGCCGCGCTGCGTCGCCGTGGCATCACCGACGTGGGCGCCGTGTTCGCCGACATCTGGGCCTACGGGGACGTGCTGATCCCGGAGGACCATCGCACCCGCCGGCTTGCCTGGTCGGACACCTGGCTCACGTCGCCGGGTGGTGCGAACCGCTATGCCCATCAGCTCAGGGGTTTTCACTGCATTCTCGACCTGAATTCCATGGAGGTGCTCGACATCGAGGAAGGCGAGCCGCTCGAGTTGCCGGAGGTGATGGGCGAGTATCTGCCGCAGCACATTCCCCGGCGCCTGCTCGACTCCAGCGCGAGAGAACCGTTGCGGCCGTTGCAGATCACTCAGCCACAGGGCCCGTCGTTCACCCTCACCGGAAATAAGCTGGAATGGCAGAACTGGTCCCTGCGCATCGGTTTCAACTGGCGCGAAGGGATGACGCTGCACACCGTCACCTACAACGACCACGGGCGTGTCCGCCCCATCGCCCACCGGATGTCGTTCGCGGAGATGACGGTGCCCTACCGTGATCAGTCCGACGACCACTACCGGCGGACGGCGTTCGACATCGGCGAGTGGGGCCTGGGATTCATGACCACCTCCCTGGAGCTGGGTTGCGACTGCCTGGGCGAGATCCGTTACCTGGATGCGGCCCTGCATGACAGCATGGGGCGGCCGTATGTCATCAAGAACGCCATCTGCATCCACGAGGAAGACGACGCCGTGCTGTGGAAGCACGTCGACCAGGCGACCGGCGCCGAGGTGCGGCGCTCGCGCCGGCTCACGGTGTCGTTCCACGTGACCGTGGCCAACTACGAATACCTCGTCTACTGGCGCTTCTACCAGGACGGCAGCATCCAGAGCGAGGTTCGGGCCACAGGACTGATCCTGACCAGCGCCCTGCACCCCGGTGAGAAGGCCTCGAGGGGAGCACTGGTGGACACCCGCACCTACGCGCCGTATCACCAGCATTTCCTCACCGCCCGGCTCGACCTCGACATCGACGGCTGCGACAACACCGTCTACGCCGACGAATCCGAGCCCATGCCGATGGGGCCGGACAACCCCTACGGATTATCCCTGCGGCACAGAACCATTCCGCTGCGCACCGAACACGAGGGCAGGCAGGACTACTGCTGGGAGACCCAGCGGGCGTGGCGGGTGGTCAACGACAACGTCACCAACGGCCTGGGCACCCACCCCTCCTACAAGCTCGTGCCGGGCGGGGCGATCCCGTCCATGTTCGATTGGGACTCGCCGGTCCTGCAGCGCGCCGGAGTCATCGGCCACACCGTGTGGGTCACGCCGAACCGTCCCGACGAGCGCTGGCCGGCAGGCGAGTTCGTGAACCAGAGCGGGCCCGGTCTCGGCCTGCCCCGCTGGACCGCGGCCAACCGCCCCATCCACAACACCGACGTGGTGCTCTGGTACACCTTCGGCATCCACCACATCACCCGTCCGGAAGACTGGCCGATCATGCCGGTCGACACGGTGTCGTTCTGGCTCAAGCCCGTCCGGTTCTTCGATCGCACGCCGGCCTTGGACGTGGCGCCCACCTCGGTAATCGACTGCCATCCCGGCGGTGGAAACGCCGAACACTGCACACCACGGAGGTGACACCCATGCCGGACAAGAAGGTATTCCACAACATCATCGACGGGATCCAGGCCGCGGGCCACGGAGAGCTGATGGATATCGTCAACCCCGCCACCGGGGAAATCTATGCCGTGGCACCCAACTCGTCGGCCGAAGACGTCGACCGGGCATGCGCGGCGGCGGAGCGGGCATTCGAGTCGTGGCGCTGGAGCACCCCCGGCGACCGGCAGCGGGCCCTGCTCAAACTCGCCGACGTCATCGAGGACAACGCCGACGAACTCGTGGCGATCGAAAGCGAGAACACCGGCAAGCCAATCGGATTGACGACTACCGAGGAGATCCCGCAGGTACTCGACCACCTGCGGTTCTTCGCGGGCGCCGCGCGTGTCCTCGAAGGCCGTGCCCAGGCCGAGTACATGCGGGGCTATACCTCCTCGGTGCGCCGCGAACCTGTTGGCCCGGTCGCCCAGGTGGCGCCGTGGAACTACCCGATGCTGATGCTGGTGTGGAAGTTCGCGCCGGCGCTGGCTGCCGGCTGCACGACGGTGCTCAAACCGTCGGACACCACGCCGGCGTCGGCGTTCTGGCTGGTGGAGAAAATGCAGGAGATCCTCCCTGCCGGGGTGTGCAACCTGGTCTGCGGCGACCGCGACACAGGCGCGCAGCTCGTCGCGCACCCGGTGCCGCAGCTGGTGTCGATCACCGGATCCGTCGGGGCCGGCATGGCCGTGGCAACCAGCGCGGCCAAGGACCTCAAACGCGCGCACCTGGAGCTCGGCGGCAACGCGCCGGTGATCGTCTTCGACGACGCCGACATCGCGGCCACCGTGCGCGGGCTCACGGAGGCGGGCTACTTCAACGCCGGGCAGGACTGCACCGCGGCCACGCGCATGATCATCGGCGACGGCATCTACGACGAGTTTCTCGCGGCCATGTCAGACGCGGTGGGCGAGATCAAGACCGGCTACGACCCGGCCGACGCGGACATCCTGTACGGGCCGATCAACAGCGCAAACCAGCTGGAGAAGGTCGCCGGCCTGGTGTCGGGCACGCCGGAGCATGCCCGGGTCCTGACCGGGGGCCGCCGCAAGGACGGCGCCGGATTCTTCTACGAGCCCACCCTGATCGCCGACCTGCACCAGGACGACGAATTGGTCGCGACCGAGATCTTCGGTCCGGTCATGACCGCGCAGCGGTTCGGCGACGAACACCAGGCGGTCGCCATGGCCAACGGCACCGAATACGGGCTCGCGTCATCGGTGTGGACGCGCAGCGCCGACACGGCGGCGCGGATGGCCGCCCAGCTGGACTTCGGCTGCGTGTGGATCAATGCCCACATACCGCTGGTGGCCGAGATGCCGCACGGCGGCTTCAAGCACTCCGGGTACGGCAAGGACCTGTCCTTGTACGGGTTGGAGGATTACACCCGCATCAAGCACGTCATGCACTACCACGGGTTCACGGGCTGAGGCGGGAATCCGCGGGACGCAACATCACCAGGATCAGTCCGGCCGCGAACACCACCGCGGTCACCCACGGGAAGCGCCCGTCGGGAGCGAAGCCGTTGGCGGCCAGGTACTCGAGGCTGCAGACCGCCAGCGCGGCGCCGGCCAACGTGACGGCCTCGCTCCAGCGGTGGGGGAGCCGGACCCCGAAAGTGGGCAGCGGGGCACCGAAAATGCGCCGCTGCCAACCCAACACGACCATCTCCGCGCCGGTCATTACCGTCAGGACGACGACCCACTCCAGTCGGGCCAGCCACCAGGCCCCCGACCCCTCGACCGGTTGCGGCAACAGCCCGGCCGGATACGCGAGAACCGCGACGATCACGACCGGGATCATGTGCCACAGATAGAGCGCCATCACATTGGTGTTGGCGACCGACAACGCGCGCCGCACCCAGCCGGCGCGCAACGCCCGGTTGATTGCGGGAGCGAGCGCGATCGCCAGCCCGGCCTGGGTACACCCGAACGCCAGCATCGCCACGGTCGGAGGCGTCGTGTTCTCGATGGCCTGGCCGGGAACACCGATCATGCTCACCGGATATCGGCCCCGCCAGATCAGCAGTGCCAGCGCCGGCGCCGACCCGGTCGCCAGCAGCAGCGGCCTGAGCCCGCCCAGCAGGCCGGCGTGCCAGGCGATTCCGAGTTGGTAGAGCATCCCCCAGCAGAACACGTAGTTCAGCCATCCGAGGTAGGGAATGTGGCCGTGCAGGGAGGCGGCGTCGATCGCGATGACCCCGACCGCCAGCGCCGCCGGCACCCCGAGGCCCCAACGCCGTTGCGCGGCAACCGCGATGGGGGTAAGCGACACCACGATCAGGTAGATGGCGAGAAACCACAGATGCATGGCCACCGCCCAGCCCGCGTAGTCCAGCAGGGAGCCGGACACTCCGAGGAATTCCGCGACGGCCACGGCGACCCACACGGGCGCGACGTACACCGCCGTCGGCCCGAGGACGCGGGCCAGCCGATGCCGCGTCCACGCGTGGCGGGAGAAGTCGTCGCCGGCGCGCCGGCGCGTCCACGAGATGCCACCGGCATAACCGGCGACCAGGAAGAACACCGGAACCGCCTGGAAGATCCAGGTCAACCATTGGGTCCACGGCAGATCGACCAGCGGATTCTGCCGACCGAATTGTCCGCCGTGGTACGTCACCGAACCGGCCAGCCAATGCCCCAGCACGATCAGCACCACCCCGGAAACCCGGTAGAAGTCGACGGCGAGATTGCGTGTCTGCCGGGTGATGGCGGCGTCGTCCATCATGTCGCCGAATGGTCCATACGCTGCACGCGCGTCACGGTACCCGCGCCGTGGCCCTAAGTCGCCCGCGGCACAATGACCTGATGAAACGAGCGAATCTGGGTGGCCTCGGCGTCGGTCGCATCGGTCTGGGCGCGATGGGCCACCCACAACCTCGCCAGCGCCGACGAGCTGGGTGACGTCAGCGCCGACATCGGCGCCACGCCGGCGCAGGTCGCCCTGGCCTGGCTGCTGGCCAAAGGCTCCGACATCGTCCCGATTCCCGGGACCAAACGCGTTGCGCGCCTTGAGGAGAACGTCGGCGCAGACACCGTCGAGCTGAGCCCCAAACAACTGGCCAGGCTCGACGCGCTCACCCCGCCCGCCGGCGGTCATCACGCGGAGGCGCAGATGGCATGGATCGACCGGTAATGGCCGGCGCGGTTTCGGGTCGCAAAAAGAAGCTGGTGATCGGGGCCAGCGGGTTCCTGGGATCGCACGTCACCCGCCAGCTCGTCGTCTCGGGCGCCGACCAGGTGCACGGCTGGCTGGACCGGCACAACCGGGAAGAGGGCCGTCCCATCCGCGGGATCATCCACGCCGCAGGGTTGGTCCACGACCAGCTCCTGGTGAACATGACCGAAGCCGACTTCACCACAGTGTTGACTCCCAAGATCCGCGGCGCTCGCCTGCTGCACGATGCCCTGCGCGGGCAGGAACTGGATTTTTTCGTGATGTTCGGGTCCGCGGGCTCGGTCATCACCTCGCCCGGCCAAGGCAATTATGCCGCCGCCAACGCGTTCCTCGACGCCTTCGCGTCGTACCGGCAGTCCGAGGGGCTACCTGCTCTCACCATCGGGTGGGGTCCCTGGTCGGTGGGGATGGTCGAGGAACTCGAGCTGGAAAAGAGCTACGCCCAACGCGGGATCGACCTCATCAGACCCGCAGTGGGAATCCGGATCCTCGATCGGCTGGTCAACCAAAAGGCCCCCAACGTCGTCGCCATCAGCGCCGATTGGAGACAGGCGCGCCGTGTTGCATTCGGCGGCCACGTGCCGCCGATGTTTTCCGAACTGGGAGCCGCCGAAGATTCCTCCGAGCGCACCGACGCGGATTCGTCGATGCGCGAATTGATCTCGGCCATGCAGGAAGAGGACCGGCTCGACGCGGTTGCAAGCCACGTCCGGCAGATCGTTGCCGCTGTGTTTGAACTCCCCGTCGCCGAGGTCGGGCTCGACGACAGCCTCGACGACATCGGGCTGGACTCGATGATGGCGATGGATTTCAGGCTGCGGATCAACGCGGCGTTCGCGATCGACGTGCCACTGCTGGAACTGCTCCGGGGGGTGAGTGTCGCATCGCTGGCCGTTCAGATTCTCGCCGACCTCCGGATCGCCGGCGACGATGCGCCGGAAGTCGCCGAAAAGCGCTCGCAACCCTCCGTTGTCGACGGCGACATCGACGGATTCCTCGAACAGCTGTTTGAGGCCGAGCTACGGGAAGTGCTGGCCGAGTTGGAGAAACACCCGCACGGGCCGAACGCGGGCGGCCCGCCATGACCTGGTCGAAGGCGGCTTCGCCGGCAGCGACGCGTCCGCGGCGGCGGTCCGCGGTCCACGTTGCTGGTCTGTCGAAGTCCTACGGAACATCTTGCGCGGTGCGGGATCTGGACCTCGACGTCGAGCACGGCGAAATCTTCGCGATCCTGGGGCCCAACGGGGCGGGTAAGTCGACCACCATAGAAATTCTGGAAGGGCACCGTCAACGCGACGCCGGTCAGGTCAGTGTGCTGGGCGAAGACCCCGGTGCCGCGGGCCGGAGCTGGCGCGCCAAAATCGGCATAGTGCTACAAGAGGCCAGCGACTTCGGGATGCTCAAAGTCTCCGAAACGGTGCACATGTTCGCGCAGTGCTATGGAAAGGCCCGGGGCCCCGAGGAGGTGCTCGAACTCGTCGGGCTCGGCTCGGTTCGCGATTCGAAGGTCAGGGCGCTGTCGGGTGGGCAGCGCCGTCGGCTCGATGTCGCCCTCGGGGTCATCAACATGCCCGAGCTGGTCTTCATGGACGAACCGACGACGGGATTCGACCCGGAAGCCCGGCGACGATTCTGGGATATCATCAGGCTCCTGGCCGCCGACGGCACGACCGTTTTGCTGACCATGCACTACCTGGAAGAGGCCGCCACGTTGGCGGACCGCGTCGCGGTCATCGCCGCCGGCAGCCTGGTGGCGCTCGACTCGCCGGCAAAGCTGACCCGATACGTGAGTTCGGCTGCGACGGTCCGGTGGATGGAGGGAGACGAAGTGCAGGTGGAGCGCACGGATTACCCGACGGAGTTGATCAGGCGGCGCTCGGCGAACGGGAAAGAGCTTGGCCGGCTCACGGTCTCGCGGCCAACGCTGGAAGACGCATATTTGCAGTTGATCGGCCAGGCAGATGAGTGTTGACCACGTCGAGAGCGCCGCGACGGCGCGACATCGTGCGAACGGGCCGGATTCTTCGCTGCCGTCGCCGCTGCGTATCGGCATGTCGCGCGTCGTCCCCGAGCTGAAGATGTTCTACCGCCGGCCCGAGCAGGTGGTCCTGACGTTCTCCTTGCCGGCCGTCATCTGCATTTTGTTGGGTTCGATTTTTTC